>JANOJO010000787.1:0-2137 GCA_031418795.1 Bacteroidota bacterium
AAAAATCAAAATAATTCATATTTAACACAGGTATATTTCCTATTAGCATTTTTATTGTGCAAGACATTTCAGATACAATTGGATGTTCAAGAAAGGAACGCACTGACTATGTCACTCTTTCTGTTGCAGGTATTAAATCTGAATCCACCTTGGCGCATGAATTGGGTCATTCTTGTAGTTTGAGACATCGGGACGACATTAGTAATCTTATGTTTAAAAATGACGGTAGGGATAATCAGGTAACTGGTTGGCAGAAATTTGTAGTAAGAACTTCCAGACATTGCGGTTATTAACCCCAGTTGTCCGTAGTGTTCCGGCTAATCGAAACTAATAAAGAATAATAAAATTATAGGATTGTTCCCGAAGAATCGGGACAGGTATGCCCGCCTGACCGGACGGGCAGGCTTAGTCTCCCGCAATACTGCGGGACAGGTGCGACTAAGCATTAGCTCCAAAGGAGCTGTCAAACTACAAATTGTATGCAATATTATTAAAGCAGAATTATTTTCCGGTCCCGCATGAGGCGGGACCGATGCTTCGTTGCAAACGAAGCATAACGATTGAGCAGTCCGATTGTCTGGAACAATTAATTATAACATTATCAAATCAAATAAGCATCAGCTCCAAAGGAGCTGTCCAACTTCAAATTGCAGACAGCCGTATTAAAGCAGAATTATTTTCCGGCTTTTTTGAAAAAACCTTACAAACTTGAGGTACCAATTTGGCACCTTAAAAAATCAATCTTTATCATTGCTTCGTTTGAAACCGATTCTTGGCCTGGGCACTGAGGGTGGGTTGAGTAATTGTTTTAATGCTTCAAATATCATTTGAATTTCTCCTTCATATTTTTTCATTCTTGTACCCTGCTTCAGCATTTTTTTTTCCATTTGTTCAAGTCTTAACAGTATGTCCTTATTTGTGAGCAACAGCTCTCTCATTTTCGTAAACACTCTTATAATTTGTATGCTCACTTCAATGGCAGTCGGGCTGTTTAACACACTTGAGAGCATGGCCACACCCTGTTCTGTAAAAGCCATTGGTTTGTACCTGGCGCCGCCCCAACTTGAGGTGCCAATCTGGCTCCTCAAGTTTTCGAACTCTTTTGCTGACAACTCAAACATAAAATCATCCGGGAATCTTTCTGAATTTCTTTTTACCTGTCTTTTCAATTGCTTTGTTTCTACTGCATACATCTCTGCTAAATCAAAATCAAGCATTACTTTTTTATCCCTTATCAAATAGATCTTATTGACAATCTTTTCTTCTGAAACTATAGTTGATTTACTTGTTTTTGACATAAGGTTATTTTGGTATTTCAAAGATAAGGGTATCGGATTTTGCGATACCCCGTTGCCCGTAGTCTGCCTTCGGCAGATAAATGTTCTCGTTCTTCTAACCAAAAAAGAATAATAAAATTATAGGATTGTTCCCGAAGAATCGGAACAGGTATGCCCGCCTGACCGGACGGGCAGGCTTAGTCTCCCGCAATACTGCGGGACAGGTGCGACTAAGCATCAGCTCCAATGGAGCTGTCAAACTACAAATTGTATGCAATATTATTAAAGCAGAATCATTTTTCGGCTTCTTTGTACAATAGTGCTTATGATTTTAAACCTCTCGAATTCGAGAGGCTTAAAATTAAAGTGTTCAAATTCGGCCACTTTGTAATTGTGGCGATTTCGCCATAATTAAAGAAAAGGAATGGCTTTAAAAACAGGCAGAAAATTATATTAAATTTGATTTCTAATGCCACATCGTTCCGGTTTCTATATTGATAGGATTACTAAAAGCATCGAAGAAGTTCGTACAGGCAGAAACATTGCCACTGAAGTATTACTTCTTTCTCATAAAGATTTAAAAATAACTACGAAGAAGAGCGGATGGTTTTTCAACTGGAAACTTGAATATAGCCAGGCTGGTCACAGAGTTTTTAAATTAAATATTGAAGGAAGTGAAATTATACAAGGGCTTATCAGCATAGAGCCGATGGACAATTATGTGGAGATGCACCTGGTGGAAAATGCACCACATAATTATGGAAGTAAAAAGCAATTTGCAGGAGTAGCAGGTAACCTTGTAGCTTTTGCCTGTAAAACAAGTTTTGATCTTGGCTTTGATGGCTGCGTGGCATTTACTG
>JANOJO010000788.1:0-1733 GCA_031418795.1 Bacteroidota bacterium
TTTGTTTTTCCGGAAGGTGAAGCAATTGATACCATAAAAATTTCTGGTCGTACCATAATACCTCCTAAAGTTCCAATGGCGGACTTTTTGAAGCTCACAAAAATTCCAATTATCATTTATTATGGTGACAATATTCCTGATCAACCTTCAGTAAACCCCGGTCAGGAACAATGGCGTGTCTTTCTTTCTATTGCAAAACAGTTCAGGGATGTAGTAAATCGTCATGGAGGAGATGTAACATTAGTGCATCTGCCGGAAATAGGAATTAAGGGTAATACACATTTTCCAATGTCAGATTTAAATAGCCTTGAAATTGCAAATCATCTCTCTGAATTTTTGAAGAAGAAGAATCTGGATTGACGCTCTTAAAAAAATATTTATGATACGAACAAAAATTTTATTCATAATGGGAGTTTTTGTTGCTTGTTTATCCAACAACTTAAATGCACAACAAACGACGAATACAAATCAGGCATTGGATAAAAAACAGCAAAGTATCGTTACCATTTCTGCTTTTACTGCTAAAGGAGATTTGGTATCATTAAAGAAAGAATTGAATGAGGGATTGAGTGCCGGGTTAACGATCACCGAAATCAAAGAAGTGCTGGTGCAGTTATATGCGTTTGCAGGATTTCCCCGCAGCCTTAATGCACTTAATATATTCATGACTGTTTTAAAAGAAAGAAAGCAAAATGGAATTAACGATGAGCCGGGCAAAGCGCCGAACCCATTACCTGTTGATAAAACAAAACTTCAATTGGGAACTGAAATACAAACCCGACTTATTGGGAACCCGGTTAAAGGTGAGGTATACGAATTTGCCCCTGCTATAGATCGGTTTCTGAAAGAACATTTATTTGGCGACATTTTCGGACGTGATAACCTGGATTTCAAAACAAGAGAGATTGCGACTATTTCTGCTCTTGCAAGTTTGGGAGGCACCGAAAATCAATTGCGTTCTCATCTCAATGTTGGAATGTACAACGGCCTTACAGAGGCACAACTCAATAATCTTGTTTCAATCATTCAAACTAAAGTTGGAAATAAGGAAGGCAATACGACTAATGAAGTGTTGCAGGCGGTGTTGAGCCAAAGAAAAAATTCTAATCAAACTACAAATGCGGTAACGGGTAACAGCAAACCTTCTTTAATAAATGAAAGCGCAGATATAATTTTTCCCAAAGGCGAAAAAATCACCAACAATAATTTCAAAGGCAACGCATGGCTTCAGCAATTAGTATCGAATGACAGCATTTATAATATGCAGGTTGGAAATGTAACTTTCGAACCGGGTGCAAGGACTAATTGGCATTTGCATCCCGATGGACAGATTTTGCTGGTAACTGGCGGCATTGGTTACTACCAGGAAAAAGGCAGCCAGAAAAAGATTATCCGTAAAGGTGATGTAATAACATGCCCGGCAAATATGCCTCACTGGCATGGTGCAAGTAAGGATAGTGAGTTTATTCAAATTGCAATTACAAGCAGGCACAAAGGGTTAACAGTTTGGCTGGAGCCTGTGACAGATGAAGAATACAACAGTAATTGATAAAGATTTTTTCTTTATCAATAGCTTTGATTCGCAACAAGCCAGTAATGTCATGCTGCTTTCAAGTTAATAATTTGGTGAAATAAGATGAATCAAGCTTACTCATGTAATAGATGTAATCACTAATAAATTTTAAACTTAACTATTCCGCATCTTCAAAGCCATGTCTTAAACCATTCAATCG
>JANOJO010000789.1:0-1532 GCA_031418795.1 Bacteroidota bacterium
GGTTGATCCCGAAGAAGAAAAACCGGAAAGGTGGCGGTTTATTGTAAAAGGTTCTCCATTACAATTTTTTTTACCCGGCGCTTTTCGCCCAAGTAATGAGGAATTAGTTTACCTGAAAAAAGATTTATGGGAAACAGATAAACAATGGGAAAAAATAACCTGTCCTGTCTGGATTATTCATGGCGAAAAGGATAGTTTCGTTCCAGTAGCCAATGCTGATTATGCAAAAAAGAAACTGACAAAAGCAAAATCAGTGGAAGTAAGGATTTTAAAAGGGGCAAGACATTTTATTCCGTGGGAGCAGTATGAGGAAATTAAAGAGGTGCTGATGAAACTACCCCTGTAATTATTTCAATTGTTTAAAAATATCCGGAATTACTTTAGGAACAATCCCATAATGATTTACTCCGCTGATCACAGAGTGTGTGATAGTTATTCCTGCATATTTTCTCGCACTGATCGTATTGTAAAATTCTTTTGAAGAGCTTAGGACTTTATTTAAAAACTCAAGTGAACCTGCATATATGAACAGGTTTGAACGATAACTTTTATTTGCAGCCGCATAGTTTTTTTCAATTTTACTAAGCTCATACTTATTGGCCCATACCGAGGGGCTGATTGCATAATAAGAATCGAACAAATTATTTTCACGTAAAGACATATAAAGTGCCAGCAGGCCGCCAAATGAATGTCCGATAAACACCCTGCATTTTTGCCGCCTGAATTTTTTGTTTATATATGGTATCAGTTCTTCTTTGATAAAAGAAAAAAACTTAGATGCTTGCCCAAAATCTTTATCACTATAGCCACCTGCATCTGATGGAATAAAATCCCTTTGCCGTTTTGAAGCCCAGTCACCGGTATGTCCTATGCCAATTAGAATACAGTTTTTTGCTGCTTCATCAGGTTGTGATAAAATTGTTTTTCCTGAATTAATGGTGGCATCGGTAAAGTAAACAAGATTGTAAGACATGGTGGAATCAAAATCCTTTGGCATTTTTATAATAAGCTCATAGGTGTCGCCTGTTTTCTGTGATTTGAAATTTTCTTTTTCCTGTTGGGAATAAGAGAGTAAAGGAAGAAAAAGAATGAGGAAGAAAATTTTCATATCAGTTTTTTACCGCTTCAATCAGCGCATCCTGAATTTTTCCTCTCACCAGCAGTTGAGAAAGCAAAGGGTTATTTCTTGTTGGGTTCACCCGGTTGGATAAAAAAATAAAAACAAGATTATACTTTGGGTCCACCCATACACAGGTGCCGGTATAGCCGGTGTGTCCAAAAGTTTGCGATGATGCAAGAACGGATGGATAGGGATCTTTTCTTATCGCATTATCTTTTTCCGGTTTATCAAAACCCAGCCCTCTCCTGCTATCTTTAGCGCCGTATGCAGTAAATTTTTTTATCGTTTCTTCTTTTAAAAAACGTTGCCCATTAAAAACACCATCATCCAAAAGCATTTGATAAAGCATGGCTAAATCATAAGCATCAGAAAATAATCCTGCATGTCCGGCTACACCGCCAAACATACTGGC
>JANOJO010000790.1:0-11529 GCA_031418795.1 Bacteroidota bacterium
TTGAATTATGCGTATCACCTGCAGGTACCCGGAAAAATTTTTCAAACACTTTGTCTTTATACTCCGGTGAAATGCCAATGCCATTATCAGCCACTATCAACTCTATATTATTTTCCTTTTCCTTCAAATCAATTTTTATAGCCGTGTTTCCATTGCCATACTTCAGCGCATTATCCAGTAAATTATAAACCACGCTTAACAAATGAAGTTTGTCTCCGTGCATATTTGCATCGCCTTCCTGGTTTACAGAAACGGTTGCATTGTTTTTTTCAATCTGTAGTCTCATGGATGAAACTACTTCCTCCACCACATCTTTTAGATTTATTTGCTCATACTTCAGTTCAATTTCTTTATTCTCAAACATGGATAACTTAAGTACTTTGTCCACCAGCAGCGAAAGACGCTGCAATTCATTTTGCGAAATATCAAGATATTCTTTTGTACGCTGCGGATCGTTGATGGCATTAAAATTTCGCAGGGCCTCTATGGCAACACCAACTGTAGCAATTGGTGTTTTTAATTCATGAGTGATATTGCTGATGAATTCATTTTTTATTTCTGTCAGTCTTCTTTGCCGCATCAGGTTGCGATAAAGTAAAATAAATGAGAAGATGGTAATACCAACAAGAAATAGTGAAAAGAGAATTGGAACAGTAAGTTTTTTTATTAAATAACTGAATGAGTTGGTGATGTTCATTTCATAAGTAACCGGGTGAGCAAAGCCAATGGTTACTTTGTTGGAAGGACCTCTTGCATCCGGTTTCATTCTTTCATTACGCTTCACACTATCGCTTCGGGAAACGGAGAACGATACATCCGTTCCTTCTTTTATTAAAGCTGCATGGTAAGCGGAATCTATTTCTGTAATCTTAAGTGAATCCTGCAGCGAATCCACGCCATATAAAAAACGAAAGATCTCACCGGGATGTCCTCTTTTTTCAAGCCTTATATTTTTTGCACTATCCCCGCTAAAAGCAACATTTGATTTTTCCAGCGAAATTGTTAACCCGGTACCTCTTTCACCGGAAATAGGCTGGCTCTTATCATTTTTAATGATAATCCTGTTATTTTTTCTTCCATCCTGAATTTGTTTTCCGGATAAAGAATCTTTGACCCTGATAGTTATGTCGTTTAATAACCCTGCCACTGCCGCCTCTCCCTGAAAAAATGCCTGTTGCGGGTCGCCTTCCATTACTTCAATATTAAAATTCCCAGTAGAATCGCTGAAGAATTTATCAAGCTTGAGTTTTTTTGCCTGCAACCCACGAATAGTTTCTCCAAATATTATATTACTCCGCAGTTCAAGATTCTTTTGTTCTTTCAAAAAATTTTCCCTGAGCCAGTACGCCTGGAAGCCGGCAATAATCATGATGGGAACGGCCAATAATAATAACAACCCTTCACTATGAAATACTCCTTGCCGTTTTATTCCTGTTATGTTTTTGTTCCTTTTCATTTCAGAAACAAATTTAGCCATTCGGTCGCCGCATTAAAAAGCCCGTTAACCTTTATTAACCTTAAAACAAGGAAGCTTAACTTGCATCACGCAAAAGCAATTTTAGCTTTGACAAAACAAATTTTAAATATGAAAAAGATATTGATGGCAGCCGCTGTACTGGTTACGTTGCCAGCGCTGGCACAGATAAAAGAGGCCCGCCCGGATGACCCGGTCGGACGGGGAAAAATTATTTATGAAAGAACCATGCAGCTGCAGATACAGATTGCTGATGATAACCCTGCCATGCAGAATATGATACCGCGGGAAAGAAAAGACCGTTACGAACTTTCTTTTTCCGGCAACAAAAGTTTATGGCAGCGGATGGAAGACGAACAGGGTGATGAAATGAATTTTGGCGGCGATGGTGCACAGATTCGTTTTGTAATGCCCGGCAGTGATGATATTACTTTTCATAGTATTGATGAAATGAAAAAAACAGAACAGCGGGAACTTGGCGGCAAAACATTTATTGTTGCCGACAGCATTCGCAGAATGAACTGGAAAATTGCTGGTGAAACAAAAATTATTCTTGGGCATAAATGTATGATGGCAACTTCGCAACGTACACAGGAAAGTATGCGGATGAATATGGACAATGGAAATATGACCCGGCAAAAAGTAACAGACACTTTGAATATTGTTGCCTGGTTTACCAATGAAATTGCCGGTTCTTACGGGCCAGATATGTACCAGGGCCAGCTACCGGGTACCATATTGGAAATTGATATCAATAACGGAAGAAATTCTTTTCGTGCTATTGAGGTATCAGAAAAAACTGATGTGGCAAAAATTAAAGAGCCAACCAAAGGAAAAAAAGTTACGGCTGATGAATTTGCCAAAGAAAGAGAAAAACTTTTCTCTGAGATGCAGCAGAATGGTGGCGGGGGTATGCGTTTTGAAAGGAGAGTAAACTAATCAAACAATTTTTTTATTGACGCCCCGGCAATGCCGGGGCATTTTTATTTTCAGCTTGTTTTTACTACCGGGCTAAATCAATACTTTTAAAAAATGGTAGGAATTATTGTACAGCTTGCACTTTCCTGGCTTATCATCTGGCTTTTTAATAAAAGCAATTTAAACGTATTGGGATTTTTTCCCACTAAAAGGCGATTGCTTGATTTTGGAATTTTTTTCTTTGTAACAGCCTTTTGCTGTGCCTCAGATTTTTTTATGCGAATGTATTTTGCAGAGCAGCAATGGAAACTCAATCCTAATCTTTCAATCAGCTTAATTCTTAACGGCCTCTGGTGGAATCTGAAATCAGTGTTGTTTGAAGAACTAATTTTTCGCGGCGTATTACTTTATATACTGATAAAAAAATTGGGGGCCATAAAAGCAATAATTATTTCGGCCATAGCATTTGGCATTTATCATTGGTTCACATATGAAATAATCGGGGACATAAAACAAATGGCTATCATATTTGTCATAACTGGTACGATGGGGCTGTTATATGCTTATGGCTATGCAAAATCTTTTTCACTTTATATTCCCTGTGCCATTCATTTGGGATGGAATATTACCCGCAGTGTAATTTTTTCTGAAACTGTGATTGGCGAGCAGTTATTGGTGCAGGTAAAACCAGTGCCCGATGTACAGGTTTCATACTTTATTTATTTTGTTGTTTTGCTTGTGCCAATGCTCAGTGCTCTGGTAATAAATTTTTTATTGCTGAAGAAAAGAGAACAAGTTTAATATAGAATTGTGAATTACTAATATCAGTATCTGAATAATTCAGTTAATATGCCACAAACAACCTGCGATGTTTTAATATCCATCTGCCCTAATTTTTTAACCAGCCTGATTTTATCAACAGATCGAATCTGATCTAATACAATTTGCCCCTGTCGTTTCTGAAAAATACAGGTAACTCTTGTAGGGTAAGGCTTAATTGCAGAGGTCATTGCTGCAATGGTAACTGTGTGGAGATGTTTATTAGCAATATCCGGTGAGATAATAAGACAGGGCCTTGTTTTTCGGAACTCACTTCCAACGGTTGGATCAAGATTTACAAGCCAAACTTCAAATCGCTTAATTACCATATCCAGTCTTTTTTATCAAAAGAATTGGGAAATCCTTCCAGCATTGCCTGGTCTTGTTTGAATCCGGCCTTTTTTGCGGCTTTAAATTGTTCATCCCACTTGTCCCTGGATTTTGCTTTGGCTGGCATTATCAACAATCCATTTTCCTGTGCTACAATTTCAACTTCATCTTCAAATTGATATTGCTCCAAAAGTGTTTTGGAAAGAGTGATGCCTTTTGAATTGCCAATTTTTTTCAACTTTGTTTTCATATCTGCTAAGTTATAACATTGTAATAACCTGCACAAGCTTCTATCTTCAAAAGGAAAAGCAATCAATTAATATTACTAATTTAGAGGACGCATTAAATTATGCACAACAGGATTTAAAGGATCGATGGGAGTTTTATAAAGAAAGATATTTAAACCAGATAAAGAAATGACCAAAAAAGAAACTATAAACAGAAATATCGGATTGACTTTTGATTTTTTAAAAGAAATCAACAAGCACCCATCGCTGCTAACTAAAATTTCAAAAGGTTCAATCATAGAGTTTGTAGAAAAAGATTTTTCAAAAAAAGAATCTAAAAATATTTTAAGAAAAAAACGAAAATATATCCGGGTAAAGAATGATTTTGAAATGAATTGATGTTAATTCTCTTTTTCTTACCTTCTGATTATCACATTCCCTCTTCCTCCAGGTCCTGCATTAGCAGCCATTTTATTTAAACTGTAAGTAAAGCTGAGTAAAAAGAACCGGCGAAGCACCCGATTGCTTTGATCTTCTATATAATTAGAATTTGTACTGCGGACGATTGCCTGGTTTTCATTCAGCAGATCATGTACACTCAATTTTATTTCACCGCGGTTATACTTCAAAAACAATTTACTGAAAGATGCATTCCACAATGGTACTTTGGCATTATAGCCTGAGCTGCGCTGGCTGCTGATGGTGTACCGGAAATCAGTTGATAAATAAAAATTCTTTGGCAATTGCCAGCCAACATCTGCACCATAGTCCTGTGTAAAATATTTATTGTTAAGCGATGACTGCAGCGAATATTTTGCCTTGTTGTATGTAAAGCCTCCGCTAATTGTAAGATCAAGTTTGTCTTTAAAGCTTTTTGTTATTTCAATACTTGGGTCAATGCTGCTATTACGAATATCGTTACGAACTGTGTTGATAAACTGAACCGTCTTACTAAATCCGAACCCGGTATTGAAATTCATGTTGGCTTTTATAAACTTCAGCGGCCAGCCAAGGCTTATGTCGCTATTCAAATTGTAAACGCCATCTACGTTCACAGGCCGTGTAGTTTTTCTGCCAAAAGAATCAATCACATCAAAATTTACAATGCGGTTATCAGTAAAAGAATAACTGCTGAATAAGAAAAAACTTTTACCACGGAATGGATTCATGCCCGTATAATTTACATTGATGCGCTGAGTAAATTCCTGTTTCAAATCCGGGTTGCCCAGTTTTATATTCAGTGGGTTGCTGATGTCTGGTATGGGTTGCAATTGTGTAACAGTTGGCTGATTTGTTGACGCCCTGTAATCTACCTGCAGGTTTTTAAATCTTGTAAAATTGTATTGAAACCTGGCATTGGGCAGCAGGTTATAAAAAGATTTACTAATAACTGAATCTTTCAAACCTGACCTGATAGTTCCTTCCAAATCTGCATTTTGCCAGCTTACTCCCACTGCATAGTTATATTTCTTCTTTTGTGTACGGATGCGGACGCCTGCTGTAGTGGTACCGTAAACATTTTCATAGTTATTTGTCTGCAGTTGGTTTACCCTGTCAAACTTACCTGAGTTTTTATTGTAATCAAATGTTTCTTTATCAGATACAGAACGACTGTTGTTTCTTACCACACTTAATTCAAGTAATGATTTTTTTAGAATGGGTTCTGTGTAAACGGCTCTTGATGTGTACCCTCTTGTTTCGCTTTCAGAAAAGTTTCGTTGGTTGATTGAATCTGTTTTTACAAAAATTCCCTGCCTGTTGTAAAACTGATTTATTGATTCCAGTTCACCATTACCATCACTTTCATTCATTGTGCTTCCTAAGCTCAGCGAAAATGTTCTGCCCCTTTTTCTGAATTTTTTTCTGAACAAAGCGGTGCCGGTAAAATTATAGCCATCACTTGTAGAAAAATTATCACTATAGCCGCGGTTGCTTCTCAGCAATTGCTCCGATAAAGATTCATAATTGCTTAAAGAATGATTTTTAGAATTTTGTATGCTGAGGCTTGGTGTAAATTTTAAAGAATGCATGGAGTCAATCACATAATCATAAGTAAGGTTGAAGCGGTTTGAAATGCTCCGGTTATCAGTTACAGAATTTTGATTATAGTAAGATGTAGAATCCTGATAGATATACTGCCGGCTCAATTGCTGATTTGTTACCGGGTTATAACGGCTGTAAAAATAATTACTCTGTATCTCCATCTTCTTTCCTACAATATTATTATAGTTGGCGCCGCCAGCCCATGATGTATTAATAGCATTGCTGTTTCCGCCGCCGGTAAGCCCCGATGCATCGGCTGATGAAATATTAATGTTTACATTTCCGCCACCTGTATTCATCTGGCTCATGCCACCGGTAAAACTGAGAATATCCATAAAAGAAAATCCTTCTGCATTTGTATTGTTGCCCATACCCAGCACAGACATCTGTCTTGCTCCCTTAAAAGAATTTATATTGGCTCTTCCCTGGTATCTTCCATCTGTACCTCCACCTGCATTTACTTTTCCAAATACACCTTTCTTTTTATCCTGCTTCAGTTTCAGGTTTATTGTTTTTTCACTTTGACCATCATCAAAACCCGTAAGCTGTGCAATATCACTTTGCCTGTCATACACCTGCACTTTATCCACTGCATCAGCTGGTAAGTTTTTAGTTGCAATTTTTGGATCTGTGCCAAAAAATTCTTTGCCATCTACTAATACTTTCTTTACTTCCTGTCCTTGCGCTTTCACCGTTCCGTCTTTTTCCACCTGCACACCGGGAAGTTTTTTTAATAAATCTTCCACCACTGCATTGGGCTTTGTTTTAAAAGAGCTTGCATTATACTGTATGGTATCGTCTATTAATGTTACCGGAGGTGCCTCTGTCATCAATACTACTTCTTCCAGCACTTTGTTTTTATCGCTTACTGCAATATTTCCCAAATCAACTTCCCTGGTAGAATCGCTGATTATAAAAAATTTATTGACATTGTGAAAGCTGACATGTGTTACCAGCAAACGGTATTCTCCATAGCTAATATTATTCAGCGTAAAAACTCCTGAACTATTTGTCATAGTAAATGATACAAGCGAAGAATCTTTTTTCTGAAGCAGAGTAATAGTAGCGGCTGCTACTGGTTGTTTTGAGATGGTGTCAAAAACGATCCCTTTAATATCTCCGTTCTTTTGGGCTACGGATATTGTATAAAAAAAAGCCGCAAGTATAATCAGTAAATATTTCTTCATAATTAAGTTTGTTTTTCCCGATAGCTATCGGAATCCAGCTACGAAAATATTCCTGTAGTTATTCAAAAGCTGTTAAGCAGGGTTTCTTTAATGTTAATGAAGGTTAACCGGGTTTATTAATTTTCCCTGGTGGGGCCTCTTTCATTATCCTCTCTTTCCTTTTCATACACCTGTATTTTTATTGACCATTCCAGCATTTCCGCCTGCATCAAAAGTTCTACCCGCACTTTTAGTTTTTCTTTTTCTACCGGGTAAAAAACGAGCTGGTGAATTTTTTTACTCCCTCGGGTTTTTCATAACCGGCTTTGAAAATAAGTTTTGAGGCATCAACAGAAACAGAAAGATTATTTAAGGAATTATAAATTGTTCTGAATTTTTTTTCAGCTTCATCAAAATTTTCTGTTGTCAGCATCCGTGCCTGCCATGAAACTATTTCTTTGCACGCAGCGCTGTACTTAGTCACAATACATTCTTCAGCATCTTTCAGACTCAATAAAGATATATAGTCTGTTGATTGCGGATTTTCCACAAGCAATTCTCCCACCAGGTTTTTAAAATGATTGGGATAATCAGCAATTACTTTTGCCATGTCTGCCTGAAATGAATTTTTTACCGGAATAATCTGTGCGTTGATAACATAAGCAGAAAGGAAGCAAGAAAGACAAAGAATAATTTTTTTCATAAGTTGGAAAAATTTAACAGCCGCTATTGCAATAAAGATGAGATTTTTTTACCTTTATACGATACTTTATTGAAAACTTATTCGTTAATTAAAAAAATCCACAATGAAAAACAGAGTTATCGTTCATGGACACGAGGAGGCAAAAATTTATAAACACAATTACAAACCTTCTCTCAGCTTAATCAGGTTTCTTCGTGCTGTATTGGGTGTTGCTATTTCGGGGCAGTCTCTGGTCGCTCATAAATATCACTACCGTAGAAAATAAATTTCAGCATCTGACCCAAAAAAATAAAGCAGTCCCGCTATGCGGGATTTTTTTGTTTACACAAAAAATTTTTACTGAAATACTTTAATGCCCCGCTCTATCATCTTCTGAATTTGCGGCGGGCCCTGCTGGGCGCCACCCATGCGGTTTATATTAAGTGTAAGTGTAAGAAGAAAAAATCTGGGTACTACGTTTGCCCTTACATCTTCAAAATAGTTGTCCCCAATATTCCTGGTTATTCCCTTATTCTGTTTTAAAACATCATAAGCCGTCAGTTTCACTTCGGCTGCTTTGTTCTTCAAAAATTTTTTCGCTACTGCCATATTCCAAAGCATCATGTTTTGATTATAACCCTGCGTACGGCCGGAGTTAACAAAGTAATCAAGGTCTGTTAAAAAATAATAATCTTTTTTAAACCTGTAACTGTAATCAGCCGAGTAGGATTGTCTGAAGTATTCAGTATTGGAACCCTCCTGCAAATCATAGCTTGCTTTATTATAAACTATACTGCCCGTAATACCCATATCATATTTATTCCTGCTGTAGTTGAATCCAAAGGTTTGGGTAACTGTTAATAAATCTGTATGATTTTTCTTTTTATAAAATAAACTCACATCCCGGTTAAAAAAACCGATGGTTGTAAAATTCAGGTTGCTGCCTTTCAATTTTTTTATGGGAAAACCAAATGAAAAGAACCCGGTGCTGCTGAAGGAGCCATTAAGATTTTCTGGTTTGGTAATAAGTACGGTGCTGGTCAGCGAGTCAATACTGTTTACAATTTTATTAGCGGTGGTATTAACACTTATGTTTGCGCTGAAGAATCTGAAAGTAAGTATGCTGAATGTACTGTAATTAATATTCAGGTTGTTTGCAAACTCCTGCTTCAGAGACGGGTTTCCTGTTTTTATCTGAAAAGGATTGCTCACATCAGGCACATCCTGTAATTGTGATACGGTGGGTGCATTAGTTCTGCCGCGATAAAAAATTCTGACATTCTTTGTACGGCTGATGGTATAACCAAAATTTGCGCTGGGGAAAAAATTTGTAAAACGTTGTTTAATGGTGGTGTCTTTTCCTGTAAGTGCTCTTACGCTGCGATTATTCAGTTCACTTATCTGCACAGCCATACCCAATTGATAATTATATTTTTTTTGATTCAACCGGAAATTAGCGCCCAACCGGCTTGAGTTATTGATGTATTCAAAATAATTTGTTTGCTGCAGATTTGCTAAATCATATTTACCTGAGCCATTATTAAAGTCATAAGTTTTTTTATCAGAAATATTGTTGTTGCCCGTATAGGCATAGTTCAATTCAATAATTTTATTTTTACCGATAGGTTCGGTGTAAGATGTACTTACAGTATTTGATTTTGTTTTGGTATCCTGGTTGTCTTGCTGATCAAGATTTAAAACATACCGAATGGAACCATCAGGATTGTAAGTGGAGATGGGTGATTTGTTATTGCTTGCCGATTCATTTTCATTGTATCCGTTTCTCCAGCCCAGGGTAAATGTTCTTCCGGGCCTTTTAAATTTTTTTCTATACAAAAACTCGCCGCTGTAATTCATTGCATCTCTTTCATCATTTTTGGTTGTTCTTCCTGCAATGGCCAGAAAATCATTAATTGCCCTGGAGTAAGTAAAGGAAGTGTCGCTGTATAATCCGTTTGAATTTTGTGCATTTAAATTTGCGGTATATAACAAAGAGTTCATGGAGTCAATTGCAAATTCCCAACGCATATTTACCCGGTGACTATTGTTCCTGTTTTTTGTTTCGTTGATAGTGTTTACTTCCGATGCGGAGTCGCCGGGGAAAGAATTGCTGCGAAATTTATTTTGTGTAACACGAAAATCGTTTTGTGAAAAATTATAACTGCTGCGGAAATCAATTTTTTTACCCCACTGATCGTTATAATTTAATCCTATTGATTTTGGTGTGCTTACTCCATTGCTGCCTCCGCCACCCCCATTCAGTGCACTGAAATTCATTCCGCCCCCGGTAAAAAAACCGCCGCCACCACTTTGCCCAAGTTGGCTCATGCCCTGCCCGGACGAAAGATCGCTGAAAGTAAAACTTTGTTTATTGGTATTGTTTGCAGAACCTATTAATGAAAAACGCTGGCTGCCGCGAAAATGATTGAAAGAAAGATTGCTTTCGTAGCGGCTGTCGGTACCACCACCGGCAGTTGTTTTTCCAAAATCACCTTTGTTTCTGTCTTTCTTTAATTTAATATTTAATGTTTTTGATCTGCTGCCATCATCAATCTTTGTAAACTTTGCCTGCTCACTCATATCATCAAACACCTGTATCTGATCCACCATATCGGCAGTAATATTTTTTGTGGCTATCTTGGGATCGTTGCCAAAAAATTCTTTGCCATCTACAAAAACTTTCTGTACAGTTTCACCCATGGCTTTTACGGTTCCATCTTTCTCCACCTGCATGCCGGGTAATTTTTTCAATACATCTTCTACGGTTGCATTGGGTTTTGCTTTAAAGGCATCAACCTTAAATGAAATGGTATCGCCGTTGATTTTTACCGGGGCATCATCTGTAACTACCACGCCGGTAAGAGTTTTATAATCTTTCTGCATCATCAACTCACCCAACTCAATATTTTTTTTATCGGCAGCAATTGAAAATTTTTTACTTAAGTTTTCATACCCTGAAAAAGAAACAATGAGAAAATATTTTCCATACTCAAGGTTTTTTATTTCAAAAAATCCTTTTTTATCTGAAACGGAAAAACTAACAAGTGAAGAATCGGCGGCAAGAAGAACGGAGACTGTTGCTTCGCTTAAAGATTGTTTGGCGGCAGTATCCTGAAGAAATCCTTTTACCGAGCCGGTTTGGGCTTTGGTAAAAAAAGAAAAAGTTAACAGTAAAACTGAAAAGGTAAAGTTCTTCATGATCTGGATTTGTCGGGACAAAGATAATTCCGGTGGTTACAAAAAACAACCGTGGTTTACAGGCGGCGATTATCCTGCTTAAAACGAAAAACCGGGTGTTTAATTGTCATAAAATGTGTTTTTTCAAAAGGTTAGCTGCAAATAAATATATGCCTGCTAACTAAGCAAACCTTCAATAAATTTGTAAAAAAAATGCCAATCCCCACTTCCATCAAATCATTTTTACAAACTCCTTATGTTGTATCAAAAGAACAAATAGATTTTTTCAACATCAATCGTTTTATTAAACTAAAAGCAGTGCTTAATGCAGAGACGCTGGAATTTTTTAATTCTGCAATAACAAATCGGGTAAATAAAATGAATAAAGTTTCAACTGCGCTGGAAGAAAGAAATACTTATGGCAAAGCATTTTTACAACTTATGAACCTGTGGCGGGAAGATGAAGTGGTAAGGGAATTAATTTTCAGCAAACGACTGGCAAAGCTTGCAACGGATTTAATGCAAACTGATGGGGTAAGTCTATATCATGACCAGGCATTGTTTAAAGAAGGTGGCGGTGGCATTACTCCCTGGCATGCTGATCAATATTACTGGCCGCTTGAAACTGATAAAACCATTACAGCATGGATGCCTTTACAAGCAACCCCTTTGGAACTGGGTCCTGTTGAGTTC
>JANOJO010000791.1:0-1803 GCA_031418795.1 Bacteroidota bacterium
ATATTATTAGCCCGGAGAAATTTGCTTTTGAAAGTAAATAAAAAACGGCTATTGCTGACCGAAAATCAAAACAGTTCATTAAAATATTTAAACGAATTGCTTGAATAAGTTGTTTCTAATCCCTGGTGAATAACCTTACCAGTTGTGAAAGACTTTACTTTCTGCGGATTATCAATACTTGGAGTATTTCCAAGTTCTTGCCATGTATAACCAGGAAGAGCTACCGAAAAATATGAACTACTATGTGAAATGTTTGTAAAATGGCCGCCTTGGTATTCACCATAGACTCTAACTCCAGTAACTGATTCATATGATTCAACTACCCAATTTGGAGAAAAAGCGACATCCCACTTCCATGGCCTTGACACAGCATATTCATACCCTTGAGCATCTCCTGTACCGCCCCCGCTACTATTATCCGATGGACATAACATTGCGTTATATGGGTCTTCGCAATCTTCACCCTGGCAGGTTGTGGTATAATATTCCCAGGATTGAGATATTATGTTTCCCCATTGATCATATACAGTCGTAACCCAATACCAGTCAACACAGCTATTGGTTCTCGCCGTTATATTATTTAAATTAAGTGATGAATCTTTAACGTTACTGAATGATTTTAGCTTCCCATTCTGATACTCCAATTCATGAAGCCGTTTTCCTGTAACACTCAGGTATCTGAATTTGCCATTGCAATCAGGGTCGCCGGTATTCAAAATCTTTTTAAACGTATTATCAGGAACTTTAAAATTGGCTTGACCGTTTTCAGGTAAGTATAAAACAATATTTCCTTTTCTGATTTTTCCCATGTTATCCAGTATCAGCACTAAGTTAGGAATTGCTTTTTCTTCTAAGTTCTTTTCTTTTTTAAGCCCATCGCTTATTGGAATAATAACTATTTTCTCATCTCCTGCAGATTTCTCAATTCGCAGCCTTGAAAAATTAAGATTGTTTTTTAGTAATTCTACATTGGCACTCTGGGTTGTTTTAATTGCAGGCTTTTTACTATCCAGCCATACGTTTACTTTTGAAATAATTTCATTGTTAGATGCATCTGCTGAAGTTTCTTTTCTACAGGAATTCAAAAGAACCAGGTTAATTAATATAACCGGCAATAGAAAGATTGATTTTCTCATAAAAAAGTTTTAATGGTTTAGCCCTACTCTGTTTACGGTTTTCGGGCAAGACCCGTTTCATCATGATGATAGAATAAATATACAACAAGGGGGGGAGGGGTAAACAATTCCCACTTAGTGGTATATCCCATATTTGTGAGAAACATGTTAACTAAGCAAACCTTCAATAGATTTGTAAAAAAAAGATATGGCGCTTCCGGCTTCAATCAAATCATTTTTGCAGTCCCCTTATATATTATCGCAGGAGCAAATTGATTTCTTCAATCAAAACCGTTTTATAAAATTAAAACAGGTACTTAATGACGAAACGCTGGTTTTTTTTAATACAGTAATCAGCGAACGGGTAAATAAAATGAATACTGTAACTGCTGCGATAGAAGAAAGAAATACTTATGGCAAGGCGTTTTTACAACTAATGAATCTTTGGCGTGAAGATGATTTGATAAAAGAACTCATCTTCAGCAAACGCATTGCAAAAATTGCAACCGACCTGATGCAAACGGATGGAGCACGGCTTTACCATGATCAGGCATTGTTTAAAGAAGGTGGCGGTGGCATTACTCCCTGGCATGCTGATCAATATTACTGGCCGCTTGAAACTGATAAAACCATTACAGCATGGATGCCTTTACAAGCAACCCCTTTGGAACTGGGTCCTGTTGAGTTC
>JANOJO010000792.1:0-5881 GCA_031418795.1 Bacteroidota bacterium
CTTTTTCTTTTGAAAAAACTAAAAAAATACCTGTAAAAAATGAGCCTCTAAACCCCATTAAGAGTGCTTAATTCCGTACATTCGCAAGCATTTTATTTACTATTCCCGAAGGGATGCCTTCGGCACATTTTAAGCAAGATTCTCCTATTTTATGAGCGAAGAAATTAATGAAAAAGCCGCCGGTTATGGCGCAGATAGTATCCAGGTATTAGAAGGTTTGGAAGCGGTTCGCAAACGTCCTGCCATGTACATCGGCGATATAAGTGAAAAAGGTTTGCATCACTTAGTTTACGAAGTTGTTGACAACTCTATTGATGAAGCATTAGCCGGTTATTGTAAAAACATTGTAGTAAACATTCATGAGGATAATTCTGTTTCTGTAGAAGATGATGGCCGTGGTATCCCGACTGACATTCACACAAAAGAAAAAAGAAGCGCTTTGGAAGTGGTGATGACGGTGTTGCATGCAGGTGGAAAATTTGATAAAGATTCTTACAAGGTTTCCGGTGGTTTGCATGGTGTGGGTGTAAGCTGTGTAAATGCGTTGAGTAAAAAATTGCATGTGGAAGTGTGTCGCGATGGAAAAATATTTGAACAGGAATATAAAATTGGTGTGCCTCAATATAAGGTTCGTGAAACTGGCACAAGCGATAAGACGGGAACCAAAGTTCAGTTTTGGCCCGATGACAGCATCTTCTTAGTTACTGTTTTTAAAAAAGATATTCTGGAAGGCCGTCTTCGTGAACTTTCATTTTTAAATAAAGGTGTTCGCATTATTTTAAATGACTTGCGGGAAAAAGAAGATGACAATGGCACTTATACAAAAACTTTTTACAGCGAAGGTGGCATTGTTGAGTTTGTAGAAATGCTGGATAAAAATGCAGGAAGGAATCCATTATTACCAAAAGTAATTTTTGTGGAGGGCCTTGATGAAGCCACAAATGTTGCTGTTGAAGTAGCCATGATGTACAATGATTCATTCAACGAGCATATATATTCTTATGTAAATAATATCAATACCATTGAAGGCGGCACCCATGTATCTGGTTTTCGCCGGGCTATTACAAGAGTTTTTAAAAGTTATGGCGATAAACAAAATATGTTTGAAAAAGCCAAAGTGGAAATTGAAGGTGATGATTTTCGTGAAGGACTAAGTACAATCATTTCAGTGAAGGTACCAGAACCACAGTTTGAAGGACAAACAAAAACAAAACTTGGCAATAGTGATGTGATGGGTGTGGTTGATAGCACAGTTTCAAGAGTGATTGAAGCTTACCTGGAAGAAAATCCAAAAGATGCAAAGAATATTATTAATAAAGTAATTCTTGCAGCGCAGGCAAGGGCGGCTGCAAGAAAAGCAAGAGAATTAGTTCAAAGAAAATCTGTTTTGAGTGGTGGTGGTTTACCCGGAAAATTAGCTGACTGCTCAGAAAGAGATGCGGCAAAATGTGAACTCTATCTGGTAGAGGGTGATAGCGCCGGTGGTACTGCCAAGCAGGGACGCAACAGAAGTTTCCAGGCCATACTTCCATTGCGTGGTAAAATTCTTAACGTGGAAAAAGCAATGGAGCATAAGATTTATGAAAACGAAGAGATAAGAAATATGTACACGGCTTTGGGTGTTACAGTTGGAACTGCCGAAGATCCAAAAGCTTTAAATCATACAAAGCTGCGTTATCACAAACTCATCATCATGACCGATGCTGATGTGGACGGAAGTCATATTGCCACACTGATACTTACTTTTATTTACCGGTATATGAAAGAGCTGGTGGAACAGGGCTATGTTTATATAGCGCAGCCACCACTTTATTTAGTAAAAAAAGGGAAAGAACAATCTTATGCGTGGAATGAAGAACAGCGCAAAGCACATGTAGAAAGAATTGGTGGTGGAAAAGATGATAGCGTAAACGTACAACGCTACAAAGGTTTGGGTGAAATGAATGCAATACAACTTTGGGATACTACCATGAACCCTGAAACAAGAACTTTAAAATTAGTAACTATTGAAAGTGCAGCAGAAGCCGACCGTGTTTTCAGTATGCTGATGGGCGATGAAGTAGGCCCGAGACGTGAATTTATTGAGAGCCATGCAAAATATGCGAAGATTGATGTATGAGTCTAACTCTCTCATAATAAAATATTTAGGCCATCATTGCAGGGGTTTTTTTATTTTCTGTGGGGAAAAATTGACAGCCAATTCATTAAAATCCCTAATTTCAGCCATTCCTAACCAAAAACCCCACAACCCATGAGTGACGTTCAACTTACCGCCTACAATGTAAAAACTAAAGAAAAAGGTGTACCTATTCTTGATGGAGTAGTTACAAAAACTGCAAAAGGAGCTTATATGGTACAAGGCCACGATGGCAAAGGCAATAAGCTTACTACCCTGGTGAATGGTGAAAAAGCATTGGCCGCTATTGCAGCCGGCATTGCAAAACAAGGTTGGTAAATATTTAGTAGCAATTCTAATATAGAGGCTGTCTTTTTTGAGACAGCCTCTTTTATTTACTTATCTGTGTAATAAAAATTTGTACAAATTAGAAACCCGGCTCATTTATTTTTGCTTATGATGATTGAGCAGCTTTATAAAATATTTCTTCAACATCCATCCGTTCAAACTGATACCAGAAAACTACAACCAGGCGATTTATTTTTTGCTTTAAAAGGACCCAATTTTAATGGCAACAGTTTTGCAGAAAAAGCAATAGCAGCAGGTGCGGCTTATGTTATCATTGATGAAAAAGTCCCGATGGAAACCGGGATTGAAATATCCGGCAAAACAATTTTAGTGGATGATGTGCTTTCTACTCTTCAACAATTAGCAAAACATCATCGCAGGCAATTCACCATTCCAGTCCTTGCTATTACCGGCAGCAATGGAAAAACCACTACCAAGGAATTAATTCATGCTGTTCTTTCCACTACATTTAAAACTTATACAACCGAAGGAAACCTGAATAATCAAATTGGTGTGCCACTTACTTTATTAAAAATTAAGAAGGATGCAGAAATAGCAGTGATTGAAATGGGCGCCAATCATCTGAAAGAAATTGCAAGCTATTGTGAAATAGCACAGCCTGCCCATGGCATGATTACAAATTGTGGTAAAGCACATCTTGAAGGATTTGGCAGCGAAGAAGGAGTAAGAAAAGGAAAAGGCGAGTTGTTTGATTTTCTTAAAAACAATAACGGGACAGCATTTGTAATGTGGGATTATGATTATCTGCAGGAAATGAGTGATGGAATTTTAAATAAAATAAAATATGGCACACGTGATGCTGACATAACCGGAACATCAGTTGAAAGTGAAATTTTCTTATCAGTAAAAATGACGACAGGTTTTACACCGGTTATTTTAAAAACACAATTGGTTGGTGATTATAATTTGCCCAATGTGCTTGCAGCCATTTCAGTTGGAAAGCATTTTGGCGTACCGGAAGAAAAAATAATTTCAGCAATTGAAAACTATACTCCTTCCAACAGCCGGTCGCAGTTACTGGTAAAAAATTCCAACACATTTATTTTAGATGCTTACAATGCCAACCCCAGCAGCATGAAACTGGCTATCGAAAATTTTGCAAAGACAACTGCTGAAAATAAAGTTTTAGTTCTTGGCGCTATGGCCGAACTGGGTGATGAAAGCCTGCATGAACATGAACTGATAATTGAGCTGATAAAAAAGTATACCTGGAAAGATGTTATACTTGTTGGTGGTGATTTCCTAAAATTTAATCATCCTTTTATTTCTTTTGAAAATTCTGTACAGGCAAAAGAATGGTTCACAGAAAAAAAATTCGATAACACTCATTTTCTTATAAAAGGCAGCCGTAGTATGAAGATGGAAAAATTAATTGAAGAATAACAAAAAACTATGAACCTTCAACAACTATTTCCGCAATTTGAGCCAGAACTTATTTCCCTGATTGAAAAAAATGCAGTGGAAAAAATATTTCATCCCGGCGAAGTGATTATGAGAACCGGCCAATACATTAAATCAACGGTGATTGTATTAAGTGGCCGCATAAAAATATACAGGGAAAATGATGAAGGCGGCGAATATCTTGTTTACTACCTGGGTGAAGGTGAAGCATGTGCAGTATCTATGATTTGTGCACTTCAATCTCAGGCCAGTGAAATAATGGCGCAGGCTGTGGAAGAAACTGAAGTAATTATGCTTCCTGTTCAACTGATGGATGAACTCATGAGTAAATATAAAAGCTGGTCGCAATTTGTTATACAGACTTATCGTCGCCGTTTTGATGAATTACTTACTGTTATTGATCATATTGCATTCCGCAATATGGATGAGCGACTGGAATTTTACCTGAAACGATTTGCAGGCCACACAGGTAAAAAGATACTGGGGCTTACACACCAGCAAATTGCTGATGATTTAAATTCCTCACGTGAAGTAATTTCCAGGCTGTTGAAAAAAATGGAACAAATTGGAAAGGTTAAATTGCACCGGAATGCTATTGAAATAGTAAATGTTTAATCTTACATGTGACTGTTATCACTGAACCTGTATTCTGATTAATACATTTTTGCCCGTAAAATTTTTTTAATGGAAATCATTGGTTACATAGCATCGGTAATAATTGGTATTTCACTGGGGCTTATCGGCGGCGGAGGTTCTATTCTAACTGTTCCTGTTCTTGTTTACCTGCTTGGCGTAGAACCAGTAGTGGCAACAGCTTATTCACTTTTTATAGTAGGCGCCACCAGTCTTGTTGGTGTTTTTCCAAAATATAACCACGGGTTAATAAGTCTTAAAACTGCAGTCATTTTCGGAATCCCTTCCATAGCGGCTGTTTTTATAACCAGGAAATTCCTGGTGCCGCTTATTCCACAACATATTTTTAGCATTGGAAACTTTGAAATTTCCAAGCCTGTTTTAATAATGGTTGTATTTGCATTGCTCATGGTTTTTGCTTCCTATTCTATGATTAAACACGAAGTGAAAGAAACAGAAGAACCAGTTAAACAATATTTTAATTACCCGATGATAATATTAGAAGGTGCTGTTGTGGGAATTCTTACAGGTTTTGTTGGAGCCGGTGGTGGTTTCTTAATTATCCCTGCTCTTGTACTTTTTAGTAAATTACCTATGAAAATGGCGATAGGAACATCCCTGCTGATTATTGCGGCCAAATCACTAATCGGTTTTACCGGCGATCTTTCACATTATATAATGGATTGGAGATTGCTGTTCATTGTAACTACAGCGGCTATTACAGGTATATTTATCGGTAATGCACTTCACAAAAAGATACATGGTGATAAATTAAAAAAATGGTTTGGATGGTTTGTTCTTATTATGGGAGTTTATATAATTATAAAAGAACTTTTTATTCAATAAATGGCTGTGTGACAAAAGTCATAGATGGCCGCATAAAATAATTTCAGATTTACATTTTAAAAAAAAATATGAAAATAGAACAAATTTATACCGGCTGCCTGGCACAGGGAGCATACTATATTGAAAGCGATGGTGAAGCTGTTGTTATTGATCCTTTGCGTGAAGTGGAGCCCTACATTCAGAAAGCTGAACGTAATCATGCAAAAATCAAATATGTTTTTGAAACGCATTTTCATGCAGACTTTGTATCGGGTCATCTTGATCTTTCTAAAAAAACAGGTGCGCCAATTGTTTATGGCCCCGAAGCCAATCCTTCATTTAAAGCACATATTGCAAAAGATGGTGAAGAATTTAAAATAGGTAAAGCAACTTTTAAAGTATTGCATACACCCGGTCACACCATGGAATCCACTTCTTATTTATTAAAAGATGAAAATGGCAAAGAAGTAGGTTTATTCTCCGGCGATACATTATTTATAGGTGATGTCGGCCGGCCCGATCTTGCTCAAAAAGCCG
>JANOJO010000793.1:0-7443 GCA_031418795.1 Bacteroidota bacterium
TTTGACTTTTTCGTCCCCAATAATGTTTTTTTAAACTGGCGCTTTTTGTTCTTAGTGGTTTTCATTTCAGTTTTCCTTGTTTGGTTTTTCATGAACTACTTCTGGAAAAAGGAATATGACGATCATGAGATTACAAAAAAAGACAGAGACAACTTAAGAGCAGCGTTAAAACTTTCTGAAAATGAAAGATTGACTGATGTGATTACAGGAATCCCCAATAGTCGAAGTCTGGAGAAAGATATTGAAGAATATTTTTCTATAAACAGGGTTGATAAACAAATGCAATTTATTTTTATTGACTTAAAAGATTTTCGAAAAATAAATAAAGATTTCGGTTATAATAAAACAAACGATTTATTGCGAACCATTGCACAAACAATTTACAGAAGAATGCGGAGAAATGAAGACATGTATAAGTATTCAAACGACCATTCGAATATGCAACAGAGCCAAGAAAGTTTTTACAGAGTTTACCCTGGTGGCGATGAATTTGTTTTTATAATTGATGGGGACCAGTCAGATGCTATTGGATTTACCAACCGACTTGTATCGCAATTCGAGCAGCTATCTGATAAAACAACAAATATTTTAGGACGAAAAATAAAACTTTCTTTTCACTGTGCAATTGTTGAAATGGATGCACGGGATACATTTAAGGACATTTTCAGAAAAGCAGAGGATTGCTATAGAATTGCGAAGGAAGGTGCTTCAGAATACACAATTTGCTGGCATCCTAACAATATCGAAAAATTACTTTCTAAAGACTCGAAAAAGCAAGCCGAGTATGAGCGTAGTCGAAAACTATTTCAAGTAATGACAATAGTTGATAAAAATTATGATTGAATTAGTTCAGTCGAGAGTAGCACGAACCCATAACATAAAGATTAAAAGAAATAAATTTTTTGGGGGCTTTGTTCGCAACTTGAAAGTGAGTGCAAGTAATTTACATTTGTGGTTAATGAAAGTGTATCGTATTTTATCCCCAAAAAAATATTTACTTCTTTAATCCCTTTTTCGTAATAGACAACCCTTTGGCGGCAGTGCTAACTTGAAACTTTGATGCATTGAATGAACAGACAAAAACAAAAACAACTAACTTTCTGACGAAATATTTTTACAGTTAAATGGAACTTACTTCCGAACAATATGACATCATCAATTCAACGGGCAACATCAAGATAAACGCTGTTGCAGGTTCGGGTAAGACAACGACTGTAATTGAATACGCCAAGACAAGACCAACAAGTTGTAAAATACTTTACCTTGCTTTCAACAAGTCGGTAAAGTTGGAAGCCATAAAAAAGTTTGCTGACAAGGGATTGAACAATGTAAAAGTTGAAACTGCACATTCGCTTGCATTCCGACACATCGTTCCTCAAAACAATTATAAAGTCAAATCGCAGGGCTACAAGACAAATGAGATTGCTGAACTTCTGAACTTGCAAGGAAACGGAGAGAAACACACCGAATACATTGTTGCAAATCACATCAACAAATTCATTGCTTACTTCTGTAACAGCGACACTCAAAAGGTGCAGGATTTAAACTATCTTGACACAGTTTCGGACAGCAAAGCAAAAGCATTCGTTACAACTTTTTACGACTACATATTAAATCAATCACGACTGCTGTTAAGCAAGATGGACAAAGGTGAAATAGAAATCACACATGACTTCTATCTCAAAAAATTTCAACTTTCAAATCCAAAACTTCACTACGACTACATTCTTTTTGACGAAGGCCAAGATGCATCGCCAGCGATGCTTGATGTTTTCTTCAAACAGAAAGCAATCAAAGTAATTGTTGGCGACACTCACCAACAAATTTACGGTTGGCGACATGCAGTAAACTCACTTGAAAAAGCTGACTTCAAAACTTACAATCTCTCAACAAGTTTTCGTTTCAGTCAGGACATTGCAAATCTTGCAATGGGAGTTTTGGACTTCAAAAAAATAATTGACAAATACAAACCAATCCCGATTACAGGAAAAGGAAACAGCAAAGAACACAAAACAAAAGCGGTGCTTGCAAGAACCAATCTTGGTTTGTTAGTGAAAGCGATTGAATATGTAACAGAAAAGAAAAAAGTAAAACACATTTACTTTGAAGGCAACATCAACTCCTACACTTATGCTGACGATGGTGCTTCTCTTTATGATGTGCTTAATTTATATAACGGCAAACATCATCTCATCAAAGACAAGATGATAAAAACGATGAAAGACATTGTAGAGTTAGAGGACTATATTGAAAAGACGGAAGAAATGCAATTGGGAATGATGGTTGAGATTGTGAAAAAATATGGCAATGAAATTCCAAACATTATCAAAGCGATAAAAGAAAAGCATGTTGAGAATGACGAGAAAGAAAAAGCCGAAATGATTTTCTCTACTGTTCATCGTTGCAAGGGAATGGAGTATGATGCAATTCAACTTGTGAACGATTTTATCAGCGAAGAAAAATTAGAGAACCTGAAAGCAGACAAAAAGAAAGAACTCCATTTGCCAAAACTCAATGAAGAAATAAATCTTCTTTATGTAGCAGTTACACGGACACGAAACTCAATCCACATTCCTGAAACACTAATGCCGAGTGAGTTTCCTTCTTCTTCTCAAATACATGTAATCAGAGTAATGACCGAAGAAGAAAAAGAGGAGCAAGCAAAAATCGCTATCAAACAACAACCTGTTACACATAAAAAAATCGCAAAACCAGAAAACGGAAAAGCGTATTCAGTAGAAGCAATCAGAGAAGAACACAAAGATGCTTACCGACCATGGACAGACGAACTTAATAAGGAACTTACAATAATGTTTTGCGAAGGCGTAAACATTCGGGACATGATGAAACATTTCGGTAGGACAAGTGGAGCAATCACATCACGAATTAGAAAACTTGAACTTGAAGAATTGTATGGATAAAAGTAGTACAGCCGATAACAATAGATTAAAAGAAATAAAAAAAAGAAGGGCTTTAATCGGTAATCGGAAGTTTCTACTTTCTACTTACATTTGTGGGTGTATGAAAGTATGTGCACATCATCCCTTCTTTTTAAAACTTCTTTAATCCCTTCTTCGTTATTCTTAATTAGACATCAACTTTATTTTTGTTCTCCATCCCACATTTTGTGGCCTACGACACCTCCTGAGATCGGGGCTCGTGTGGTTTTTAAGTTTGGGAACCCTCATCGGCAGGCTTATTGTAGAATACGAACAGGCTGGAAACATCAGGCTGAGTGGGAACATGATATTGAAGAAAACTAAAAGCAGAAATATCATTTCGCCACAGCAATCTTTACTTTCTTATTCTTTATCTTCTGGTCTTTAATCAAAAGCAGTGTGCCGCCGATTTTTAATTTTCTCACTGCTGCAAAAGAAAAAAAATCTTTTACTTCAATCAATCCTATATCTTCTTTTTTTAATTTCCCCTTGTTGGATAAAAATCCAACGATGTCAATTTTATTCACCTTGTCTTTTTTTCCGGCAGCTATAAATAAAGTTGACCACTGCGGTTTTTCCGGCAGGGTACTGGTTTCCGGCAGTTCTATTTTTTCTGCATCAGCATTTATATAATCAGGCAATTTTTCTTCGGGTGATAAAATTAAAATAGCCGTACCGCTTGCATCCATCCTTGCAGTTCTTCCATTGCGATGTGTAAAAATATCTTCGCTGCCCGGCAAATGATAGTGAATGATGTAACGGATATTGGCAATATCAAGTCCGCGGGATGCAAGGTCGGTTGTTACTAATATATTGGTTGTTCCATTTCTAAATTTACACAAAGCTGCATCTCTCTCCTGCTGTTCCAATGCACCATGATAAAATTCATTGCTGATACTTTTTTCTTTCAGCCAGTTACTGGTTCGCTCTACCGACTCCCGGTGATTGCAAAAAATAATGGTGGAGCGGTTGCCAAGCATACAGATCAATTGGAAAAGCGATTGCAATTTATCTTTACCATCACACAACAAAGTTTTTACAGTAAGCCCCGTATCCTGATCTTTATCATTCAAAAAATTCAGCCGGGTACTATTTTCCATACCTATGTAGGCAGGAATTTCTATGGCTTCAGTAGCTGATGTCAATATTCTTTTTGTAATTGATTTTAAAGAGCCGGTAATAAAAGACATTTCATCAGCAAAACCCAATTCTAATGATTTATCAAATTCATCCAGCACAAATGTTTCAATAGAATCGGTTGTAATATTTCCTCTTCGTATATGATCGGCCAATCTGCCCGGCGTACCAATGAGTAATGCGGGAGGCTGTTTCAAATTATTTTCTTCTGTTTCCCGTAAATGGCCACCATAGCAACAGGTTACTTTTAAATTAGTGCCCATGCTTTTAAAAACAGATTCTATTTGTAAAGCCAGTTCACGGGAGGGTACAATAATGATGGCCTGAGTTTTTATGTTTGCCGGATTTAATAATTTAATCAACGGTAACAGGTAAGCCAGTGTTTTGCCCGAACCGGTAGCTGAAAGCAGCAGTACATTATTATTTTTTCTGATAGCTTCTATGGAAGCCAATTGCATTTCGTTTAGCGACTTAATTTTTAATTTTGATAAAATACTTTCTGTAGAAATTTTTGATTTGAGCATAATGGCAAAAATAAGGTAGTTGAGTTTGCTTAGTTGAATCAATCATCCGAAACAAATGAAGCATTATATGCACACTTACGCAGTTGTTGGTGTTTAAATAACAGGCTCTTTCTGGTATGAGATTTTTCACTGATACCAGATCATATTATATTTTCCGTGCCCGTCCCTGCCTACAGGTAGGCAGGCTCTCAGGCGGGGATTGTTGGTGAAGTGGGCTATAATAATGAACCCTGATAATAGAACAGTAACAAAAGCGTAATAATGCCGGTAACAGCTATATACAAAAGAGAATTTTCAATTTTTTAAAATAAACATCCTGACTTCTCTCACTACACGAAGGCAAAAAAATTTACCGCTAAAAAATTAAAATTTTTTCACCCCAAAGATTGTCGTAGATTCATGTAAACCAAAAAAACTTAAGTTATGAGACGTACAGTATCAGCCATCCTCGGTTTGGCTTTTATAAGTCAAACAGCTCAAGCACAACTTACCCTCACTCCAAGAATTGGAGTTGAAAATTCAAGGGCATTGGTAAGTGTCAACGACAGCAAATTCTTTTCACCTATTTCATCCCAGTTTTCGCCCCAGGCCGGTATAAGGCTTGATTATAAATTTAAAACGGGTCATGGTGTATTTGCCGGACTATCCACCAGCAATACAAACACCACATTCAATTTCTCAGATCCTGAAACAAGCCTTACAAACTATTTTGCTTCCCGATCCACAACACAGATGCGGTTAGAAGCGGGATACCAGTTTAATTCTAAACCCATATTTTTAAAAAGTTCATCATCAAATCAAAAATCTTCTGCACAAAAAAGAAACGGATGCAGCAGTAATAAAGTGAGCAGCAGTAAAGAGAGTAGTATGAAAAAGGAATGCGGCAGTTTTACACGCAGTTCATCTGCTAGCGGAAAAATGAAATCAGAAATGGCAAAGCATAGGACGAAGAAAGAAATGATCTTTGTCCGTTTGCAACCGCAATTGGGCATGGCATATATTCCTTCTGTAAAAAATGATTTTGCAGCCAAAGTACAGGGAGTTCAATCAAGCTATACATATAATGCCGGTAACTGGAACACCGCATTAATTTCGGGAATGGGTGTTGAATTTGGCAAAGGCAAAGCAAAATATTTCCAGATAACCCTTCAATACCTGAAAGGTATCGGCAATATGGATAATACGATACTTACCACACAATCCGCCGGTAAGACTGTAGAAACTAGTTATGCATCAAGGGCATCATCCTGGAACCTTTCATTTGGAGTTCCAATTTCATTTGCAAAAAAGCCGGCAGAAAAAAATAAAGTGCAACAAAGAAACCATCATCAGCAAAGAAAGCATCATGAAGAAATGCGTTCAAAGTGCAGTGGAATAAGAAGAATTTAAGAAATTAAAAAATCAGTAATTCACCTTCACAATAAACTTATCAGTTTCTGAAATAGATAAAGCGGCGGCTGTGGCATCGCTTATCCGCATATCCAATCCCAGGTTTTGCCGGATGCCTTCCATGGAGTAAAGAACTTTTGCATACACCGATTTATTGTTTCCGGGATTTGTAATTTTTACAATCGTACCCGGCTCCACAGCATTGATGAGTAAATAATATTTAGCATCCTGCCAGCCATTCATTGATTTGAAAATGGAAGAAGTAAGCGTTTGCTCTTTGCTTACAGGAATTTGTTTTACCTGCTGGTTAAAATGAGTTTTAAAAAATCCACCTTCGGTATCCGCAGGCTTTTCTTCTTTTACCACCACAGGAATTATTTTCTTTGATTCCACTTTTACAACGGGTGAATCAATCTTCACTATTTCAGTTTCAGTTTTCTTTGATTCTTCTTTTACAAAAGGTGAATCAATCTTCACTTTTTCAGGTTCGGTTTTCTTTGGCTCTTCTTTTTTAATTTCAGGCTCAGGCTTTTTTTCTACCACTATTTCTTTTTTCTTTTCTTGAACAGGGGGAACCACAACCACATTTTTCTTTTCCGGTTCTTTTAGTTTTTCAGTTATTACTATAACCCTGTCCTGCATTTCTTTTGTTATTAAAAATCCAACAATCAGTTTTGATCCGGCAGCCACATTATCAGTATTAAGATTATTCCATGTACGAAGATTATTCACCTGCACTTTACTATTCTTATTGCTGATGCCAGTGAGACTTTCTTTCTCGGTGTTCTTATAATAAACAGGCACGCCTTTATTAACTGCCTGTTTGAAATTTGTATCCGTAAGCGGAATATTAATCAGTTGCCCGATGGCAAGTCCTTTGTTAAAATCTATATTATTGAAATTGGCGATATGCCGCGGATGCACATTGTACAACCTGCTCAGTGGAAACAAACCTTCTTTTGGCGCTACACTATGCTCAAGGTATAATCCTTTTGAACCACTTTTAACGAGCAGTTCACCGGGTTGTGCAAATAAAATGTTGAAAGTAATCAGGAACAGTATGCCGGCGAATAGTTTTTTCATTGAGATATGATTTGATTGCAAAGATGCAGATTTTTGCTTGTTTTTAATCCTTAAGAATTCTTAACTCTTTGGGATAATAATTATTCACCCGGTTTGGCAATACATTTACCCAGCCAAGCGGATGGTTTTTAAATGTGACCAGGCTCCATCCTTTTTGTTCACTGGTAATTTTAATTTCTTTTTTCTTCAGGTATAAAATGGCTTGATCAAAATCCAACTCAATCCTGTTTACTTTATCAGAAACAATTCCACTCAAAGCCAGAGCATGATCCGGTATTAATTTATCCCTGATAATCTCTCCAATTATTATTCCAAAATTCATTACCCGGAGTTTTGACTGTAAATAATTTACTTCTGTCTGTAAATTTTCA
>JANOJO010000794.1:0-1951 GCA_031418795.1 Bacteroidota bacterium
CAATTGATAGTCTTTTAGACAATACTGCCTCTAAAAAAACCGGGCATCTTGAAAGAATAAAAATTGGCAACCGTAGAACTGGAACTGCTTATTTTTATTTAAAATCGAATAGAGCTTTGTTTTCAATTGTAGATCGTACCAGCTTTTATAGTTCCCCAAAAAAACGAGATTCCTCTTATGAATACAAGTATTTCTTTTTAAATGACAAGTTGGTTAAAGTGATTCATAATAGATCAAAGGAGCGTCCTAATAGTCAGGGGTTTGTTTATTTATACTTCAAAGATGGCAGATTGATAGGTCGTAAAGAATTTAATGATTATCCAATAACTGACATAGAATATATTTTAAGAGAATCGAGTTTACTTTTTACAAAGGCGAAGAACTTGTCTGCCAATAAATAATTTCTGTTTTCGATAAACGGTATTGCAATAATTAGGTATCTGTGTATATTCACGCCCTAAACTAATTGCAATGAAATCAACTTTTGTAATCTTCTTTGTTTTTATATTTTCTTTTTCAATCACCGCACAGGAAAATACTGCATATTTCCTGTCGAACCCATCTTTAACTCCCGATGCACAAACTGTTATTTTTAGTTATGAAGGCGACCTTTGGAAAGCCGGCGTAAATAACGGACAAGCCGTAAGACTTACTGCCATGCAGGGTTACGAAACCAGCCCAAGGGTTTCGCCGGATGGCAAATGGATAGCTTTTACCGGAAGACAATATGGAAACCCCGATGTATTTGTGATACCGGTAAATGGTGGAGAGATCAGACAGATCACTCATCACAGCAGCGGCGATGAGGTTACGAGCTGGAGCTGGGATTCAAAAACAATTTATTTCAACAGTGGCCGCATGGGCCAAACAGCAGGTTTTAAAGTATCAGTTAATGGCGGTACGCCACAACGTGTATTTGGCAATTATTTTTTCCAGTTCGATCATAATTTAGTGGAGCATCCAACTACCGGTGAAATATTTTTTAACGATACCTGGGAAAGCAGCAACCAGGTGCAGCGTAAAAGATACAAGGGGCCTTTCAATCCCGATATTCAATCCTACAACCCAAAAACAAAGCAACATAAAAAATATACAGACTGGCAGGGAAAAGATTTTGCCGCAACTATAGACAGGAACGGCAATATTTATTTTATTTCTGATGAAGTCAATGGTGAATACAATTTGTACACCCTGGATAACGGCAGAAAAAAAGGACTGACCAGGTTTTCATCCTCCATAAAAACGCCGCAGGTAAATGCCAATGGCGGAAAAGTTGTATTTGAAAAAGATTACCAGCTTTGGATCTATGATGTGAACAGTGATAAAGAAAGCAAGCTTAATATTGCCATCATCCGCAACAATACATTACCCAAGGAAAAGGATTTTGATGTTAAGGGAAAAATTTCGGCTTATGATATTTCTCCTGATGGAAAAAAACTGGCCTTTGTATCAAGGGGCGAATTGTTTGTAAGTGATGTGGAAGGAAAATTCGTGCAACAGGTAAACCGTAATTCTGCCGAAAGGGTGAAGGAAGTAAAATGGATGAGCGATAACAAAAACTTATTGATCAGCCAAACGCTTGCAGGGTATACCAATTTGTATTCAATAACTGCTGATGGCAGCGGTACGCTTAAACAACTTACTACCGACGAAAAGAACAACCGTAGTATTGTACTTAATAAAAAAAGAACCCAGGCCGTTTATCTCTGCGGCCGCAACGAAGTAAAACTGCTTGACCTGAAAACCATGCTCAGCAAAACTATTGTTCAGGATGAGATATGGGGATTTCAAAACAGCAACCCCGGTTTTTCGCCTAATGGGGAGTATGTGATCTTTACAGCCATCCGCAATTTTGAACAGGACATTTTTGTACATAATATAAAAGAGAATAAAACAACGAATCTTACCAATACCGGCGTTACTGAAGCAGGCCCGCTCTGGTCGCCGGATG
>JANOJO010000795.1:0-1729 GCA_031418795.1 Bacteroidota bacterium
TTGCTTTTACACTGCCCGCAGTGCCCACGGGCATAAAGATGGGAGTAAGAATGTCGCCATGGTCAGTAATAATTTTACCTGCCCTTGCCTGAGAATGCAGATCGGTGTGTTGTAAATTAAATGTAAGTGAAGGCATAGTTGCTTGCAATATACAGGATTCAGGATTTGAAAGATGCTGGAAAAGGAATTTGAAAACCCTGTTTTTTCTTTTCAACAAATGTGAACTCATTTTATAAACCATTCCCTTGTTCTGCCCTATTTTCGCAGCCTTACTGCTTATGAATTATAATTTTTTACAAAACCTATACTGGGAGCAAATACTGTTTTATGTTTTTGCCGCAATTATCTGTGTTCAGTTGTTTTACTATTTATGTTTTTTCAGCCGGGTGGCATTTTATAAAACAAAAAATAAAATAAGAAGTCAACAGCATCCGGTGTCAGTTGTTGTATGTGCACGGGACGAGGATGAAAACCTTGCCCGCCACCTTCCCGGCTTGTTAGTGCAGAGTTATCCATCTACGTACGAAGTGATAGCTGTAAATGATAACTCGGTTGACGACAGCAAATACATTTTACAGGAACTTAAAAAAACTTTTAAAGACCGCATTGAAGTCGTAGAGCTTACGCAGGAAGCAAAACATATTTCAGGAAAAAAATTTCCACTGAGCATGGGTATTAAAGAAGCCCATCATGAAATTATGTTGCTCACCGATGCTGACTGTGTACCCGCCAGCGAATATTGGGTACAGAAAATGCAGGAAGCATACAAAGACGGAGTGGAAATAGTACTTGGCTATGGCGCTTATCATAAACGCCCCGGCCTGCTCAATAAATTTATCCGCTTCGAAACATTTCATACTGCACTTCAGTATTTATCATTTGCACTGGCAGGCGTGCCGTATATGGGTGTGGGCCGCAATCTTTCTTATAAAAGAGAATTGTTTTTCAGGCACAAAGGTTTTTCATCCATCAATCATATACCGGGCGGCGATGATGATCTGTTTATAAACAAAGCAGCCACAAAAAAAAATGTTGCAGTGATGCTTGATAAAGATGCTTTCACTCTTTCCATTCCTAAAAAAACATGGAAAAGCTGGCTGCGCCAAAAGAACCGGCATTACTCCACAGCAAAATATTACAAGCCGCTGCATAAATTTTTACTTGCAGTTTATTCTACATCACAATTTTTACTTTATCCATTACTGATAGCATCAGCAATTTTTTTCAGTTGGAAATTGACACTGGCTGTTTACGGCATTCGTTTCATCACACAGGCGTTTGTTTATTTTTTTACCATGAAAAAATTAAATGAAAAAGATCTGTGGCCGCTGTTTCTTTTCTTCGACATCTGGATGTTTTTTTATTATATCATCTTTGCTTCGGCGCTTTGGAAAAAACCGCAGCGGGGGTGGAGTTGAGGAATTGGGGATTGGGAAATGAGGAATTAGTAAAAGGCAATCTGAAATCGAAAACTATGGAAATCCTTTTGAAATATTTTTCTGAATTCACGCCACACCAACTGGATCAGTTTGGGGAATTGGAAAATTTATATAAAGACTGGAATAATAAAATCAATGTCATTTCCCGTAAAGACATTGACAGCCTTTATGAAAAACATGTGCTTCATTCGCTTTCTATTGCCGCCGTTTTTGATTTTGAACCAGGCATGGAAATTATAGATATTGGAACAGGTGGTGGTTTTCCGGGCATTCCACTTGCTATTTTTTTT
>JANOJO010000796.1:0-5158 GCA_031418795.1 Bacteroidota bacterium
AAAATGCCCAACATGAGTATTTATGAATTTGATGAGTTTGGAAATTTATCAGGCAATTATTTTTCGCCACAAAATAATATTCAGGGGCAGTATGGAAGTTTGGCCAGCAATGGAAATGTAAGCGGTACCTTCAATCCCGTAGCCATGGCCAATCATGCAAAGAATAATATCATCACCCAGCGGGTTACTCCACACTTCAATCTGCAGTATGATATTGTGAAATCTGTATTGCTGGCAACATTTGATGTTCAGTTTGATATTAATAATACCAAGAACAAAAGTTTTTTACCACAAACTGCCACTGGCCGGCCCTGGACAGAACCCAATGTAAACCGGGCTTACGATGGCGATGTGGATGTATTTAATGTACAAACAAAAGCAAATCTTGTTTATACACCTAACATAAAAAATGACCGGCATGATCTTATTACATTCCTTTCATTAAATACGTACGATAATAAATATGTATCGCAGGAAGTGCTTACTTCCAATACGGCCAATTCTATTTTACAGGATCCATCATCACCATCCCGCACACAAAATGATTTATCCAGGCTGTCTGCGTATGTGGGCCAAACAAGAAGTGTGGGCCTGCTGCTGAATGCACAATATAGTTTTGATGATAAGTATATCTTCAATGCCGGTATCCGCGGCGATGGTAATTCAAGATTTGGTGCAGATAACCGCTATGGATTATTTCCATCTGCTTCTTTGCGCTGGAGAATCTCCGGTGAAAAATTTTTGCAGCGCTACGCTAAAAATATAGATGACTTAAGTTTTCGTGCCAGCTACGGACATACTGGTAATGCGCCGCGCCGCGATTATAGTTTTTTCAGTACCTACAATACGTTTGCATGGAGCTATCTCAACCAGGCAGGTGTGTTTCCATCCAATATGGAGTTGCAGGATCTCAGGTGGGAAACAATTGTGGGCATGAACCTCGGTGTAAACCTCAGCATGTTTCAAAGAAGAATTACTGCCGATGTGGAAATATATAAGAACAAAACAAAGGATATGTTTTTCCCCGGCTTACTCATTTCTTCATTCACAGGTTTTGACCGTGTGGATATGAATGTGGGTACAATGGACAACCAGGGTTTTGAATTGGGCCTCGGGTTTACTCCCATAAAAACAAAAACATGGCAGCTTGATTTTAATTTTAATATTGCCCGCAACATAAATATGATTCGTGAAATTTCTGATCTCTATCCAAGAGATAAAGGCGATATAACCGTAAACGGACAGTACAAAACTTTTTTACAGGTGGATAATCCTTTCGGTTCTTTTTACGGGTTTAAATACAAAGGTGTATATACCGACAAGGATGCAACCATTGCCCGTGATGCCAAAGGAGAAAGTATTATCGGGCCCAATGGACAAACTGTTTATATGAGGTTCAATTATCCAAGCATTGGTTACACATTTCAACCCGGCGATGTGATGTACGAAGACATAAACCACGATGGAAATATAAATTACCAGGATATTGTTTACCTCGGCAACGGAAACCCAAAATATACAGGAGGCTTCGGCACATCCGTAACCTGGAAGGGAAGCTGGAAGCTGACCGCCTTCTTCAACTACCGTTATCAGTACGATATAGTAAACGGAACAAAAATAAATACGACAAATATGTACGGCTTCGATAATCAAAGCACAGCCGTATTGAGAAGATGGAGAAAAGAAGGCGATGTAACAGATATACCCCGTGCATTATACAGGCAGGGTTATAACTGGTTGGGTTCTGATTATTATGTGGAAGATGGATCTTTTTTACGTTTCAGAACACTGACACTGCGCTACACCATGCCGAAAAAAATAGTGAACAAACTGAAGTTGAAAAATATGAGTGCATACCTCACTGGTGAAAATTTATTTACATGGACAAACTATACCGGACAGGATCCCGAAGTGAGTATGCGTGGCAGCGATCCATTCCGTGTGGCAGTTGATTATTCATTTACACCACCGGTAAAAACAATAACGCTGGGTTTAACAGCAAGCTTTTAATTAAAAACATTTTAATACAATGATCAGGTTTATCAAAAGAAATTTTTTAATGCTGCTGATGTTGCTTCCTTTTTTTTCCTGCAAAAAATATCTTGATCTGCAACCGCAGGATGGAATAACCGGTGCAGAATTCTGGAAAACAAAAGAACAGGTGCAGGCGGCAGTTATTGGTTGTTACTCTTCACTCACTGGTTCGGCTACCGGAGCTACTTCACTAGCAGAATCTTTTTTTTATTGGGGCGAACTGCGGGCCGATATGGTGGCAGCAACACTGGGTACCACCAACGAGCAGATTGATATAATCAATGTAAATATTTTACCTACCAACAGAATTGCAAACTGGCGGGGTGTTTATCAAACCATTAATTATTGCAACACCGTTATTGATTTTGCTCCGGGTGTTTTACAAAAAGACCTCACCTTTTCTCAGTCTGCTTTGGATAAATACCTTGCTGAAGCAAAAACCTTAAGGGCTTACATGTATTTTTATCTTGCCAGAACATTTGGCGATGTGCCACTAAAACTAAAAGCAACTTCAAGCGATAAAGAAATAGTACAGATTGCAAAAAATACACAGGCTGAAGTACTGGCACAAATACTAATTGACTTAAACGAAGCAGAATCACTGGCAGTAATCAGTTATGGAGATCAGGCATCGGATAAAGGACGGGTAACAAAATACACTGTGAATGCTTTGCAGGCCGATGTGCATTTGTGGATGAATAATTATGATGAATGTATTACCGCTGCAAACAAAATAATTAATTCAGGAAAATTTGGATTGATTGATGGATCAAGTGCCAGTATCTGGTTTACTACTTTGTATGCAACCGGAAATTCCAATGAAAGCATTTTTGAATTTCAGTATGACAGGCAGCGGTTGAATCCTTTCTTCGGAATTTTTATGACGAGTGGCCGTAAATTTCTTGCAAGCTCTAAAGTGATGGATGAAATTTATACCGTTGATTTTATCAACCCCCTCAATGCCGATATCCGTGCAGATGGTGCAGCCGTACGATCTACCGACCAGGTAATTTGGAAATACATTGGCCTTAGCAATACCATTGCCCGTGCAGCCGAAGAATCTTATGCTCATTGGATTGCTTACCGATATGCAGATATTTTATTAATGAAAGCTGAAGCATTAAATCAAAAAGGATCAGGACAGCAGGCATTGGATATTGTTTACCAGATAAGAAACCGTGCAAGAGCATTGATTGCTACCAATACCAACCCATCGCCAACAGATAAAGACGGCGTGGCAGATTTTATTCTTAATGAACGGGCAAGAGAACTTTCTTACGAGGGAAAAAGATGGTTTGATTTATTGCGCAATGCAAAACGTGATAATTACCGCCGCCTGAGTATTCTGCTGGACATGGTGGCAAACACCGTTCCTCCGGACAGGCAGCAATCTGCTATCACCAAGTTTCGTGATTTCAACAGTCATTACCTGCCCATATTTGCTTATGAACTTGAAACAGATCGGTTATTAATACAAAACCCTTTTTACAGATAATATTTTTTATATGAAAAAAATAAATTTAATAAACCTGTCAATTGTGCCTGCTTGTTTGCTGATTGTATCTTTTTACAGCAGTTGTAAAAAAATAGAAATTGTACAATCAACCACATCAGTTAAAAACATTTACAGTTATCTGAAAAGCAAACCGGAAACATACTCGAAACTTGTTTCCATAATAGATAAGTCCGGCTATGCCGGTTTCTTAGATGCGTATGGTTCTTACACCATGTTTGCTCCCAACGACAGCGCCGTAGGATTGTACCTCACAGAAATTAATAAAGCATCTGTTGATGCACTTACATTACAGGAAGCACAAAATATTATTAAGTTTCATTTGCTGGAGGATACATTGACTACGGCGTCTTTTAAAGATGGCAAGTTGCCATTGGTTACCATGTACGGTCAGTATCTCGTTACCAGTGTTTCAAACACCGGCGGCTCATCTAAATTCAACATCAACAGGCAGGCATTAGTGGTTGCGGGTAATACAAGAACAGGAAATGGTTTTGTACATGAAATAGATCATGTATTGAAACCTGCAGTAAAATCAATTGCTAAGTTTATTGATGAAAATCCCAATTTTTCTATTTTCAAACAGGCATTAGTGGCAACCGGTTTTTATGATACAGTTAATACGATCAACACAACGAATCCTTCAAGAAGATGGTTTACCGTACTGGCAGAAACAAACCAGGCATTGGCCGACTCCGGCATTAACAGCTATGCAGCTTTAAGAACAAAATATTCCAATACCGGAAACCCAACCAACCCGCTTGACTCATTATATATATATATAGCTTATCACATCCTTCCCGAAGCAAAATACCTCGCAGATATTGTTTCGGCAAGTTCACATTATTCTTTAGCGCCGCTGGAAGTGCTGGCATCAAGCCTGGATGGCGAAAAGGTTTTGATAAACGATCTTGATTTTAATGGCGTGCATGAGATTGGTGTAGAATTGCAAAGAACAACCAGCGACATATCTGCCACAACAGGTGTATTGCATACAGCGCTTGCACATTTCGCTCCTAAAATTCGTTTTCCCACACCGGTGTATTGGGATCTTGCAGATTTTCCTGAAGTAAGAAAACTACCCGCAGTATTCCGCAGGGCCAATTTTAATTTTGCTTACGGAAGCGTAAAAGATATTACCTGGGAAAAATCTGATGCTGCCAACGATCTTCAATATACTTTCTCAGCAAGCGCTTCAAACATTCCTGTAGTCAACAATGATTATTTAAGAGTAAGGATGGGAGCAACAGGTGCAAGAAATTTCTGGTATGAATATAAAACTCCATTGCTGGTAAAAGGAAAATACAAAGTATGGGTTTGCTACCGTACGGGTAAGCAATCAGGTACAATCGGTCAACCGGGTGGATCTAATAATCCAATTCAGGTTTCTTTTAATGGACAGGATTTATCAAGGGTTTTCAATTTTGTAGAACGCAGGCCCAATCTTTCTGATGGTGAAATGGAAGCATTAGGCTGGAAAAGATATACCGATACTTTATTTGCAGAAATGGCCGGCCGCTTTGTGGGTACTATTGATGTGCCGGTAACAGATCGTCACACACTTCGTATGCGTTCATTAGCCGCAGCAGGTACGGGGCAGGATGTAAATTT
>JANOJO010000797.1:0-15251 GCA_031418795.1 Bacteroidota bacterium
TGGGTTTGATGATTTGAATTATAATGTAGTGTATGCACAAATGGGAAGGGGAAAAACAGAAAGAATTGTTGCCCAATCTTTGGCAAACGTTGCTGATACTCTTGCTAAACTAAGTATGGATGCATGTTTATACCTGAATCAAAATTTTGGATTTATTTCTTTTCTTGCTGAATTGACAACCGGCAGCAGCATTATGCCGCATAAAAAAAATCCGGATGTATTTGAATTGATACGCAGTCATTGCAACCGCATCAAAGCATTGCCCAATGAAATTATGATGATGACTACCAATCTTCCTTCGGGTTATCACCGGGATTTGCAATTGCTGAAAGAACATTTATTTCCCGCTTTTACAACATTAAAAAATTGCATAGAAATGGCGGGCCTGATGCTGAGTAATATTGAAATCAAAAAAGATATTCTTGCAGATGAGAAATATAAATACCTCTTTAGTGTGGAGGAAGTAAATAAATTAGTGAATGCAGGTATGCCTTTCCGTGATGCTTATAAAAAAGTGGGAATGGATATTGAAGCCGGTAATTTTAAATACGACACTTCCATTGCACACACACATGAAGGCAGTCTTGGAAATCTTTGTACTGATGATATAAAAAAACAAATGGAAAAGATTGTTGCTTCTTTTCCTTTTAAATCTGTTCAATCAGCTATCAGCAGTTTGATTCAATAATACATGTTTCAAAATGTTACTTCCTCCGAAATTATTACATGCCATATTTATCCACCAAATAAATAAATGCAGCCATATTCACAGCGCCCAGCTCCAGTTCACGTTTATTTACATTTTCAAACACATCATTTCTTGCATGATGAATATCAAAGTAGCGTTGTGAATCTGGATTGAGACTGGCAGTTGGAATTTTTAATGCACGGCTAAGCGGACCAATATCGGCGCCACCACCACCTTTTACAAATTCACTGCAACCATAAGGTGCAATCAAAGATTTCCAACTCATAAATTTTTCAAATTGTTCATCGCTGCCGCTAAATCCTAATGCCCTCGGTGTAAAACCACCCGCATCACTTTCCATAGCTAAAATATGTTTCTCTTTTTTCGCAACTGCTTCATCAGCATACTTAGCTCCGCCACGCAAACCATTTTCTTCATTGGCAAATAAAACAAAACGGATGGTACGTTTGGGCTTATAACCGATGGCTTTGAATGCACGGAGTATTTCAATTGTTTGCACACAGCCTGCGCCATCATCATGTGCGCCTTCACAATTATCCCAACTATCAAGATGGCCGCCAACAGTTATTATTTCATTGGGAAATTCTGAACCCACTAATTCACCGATTACATTATGGCCGATAGCGCTGTCGAGGAAATGGCCATTGGTTTTTATAGTAGCCCTAATAATATTTCCATTTTGTAGCATCATGCTTAACCAATCAGCATCTTTTAAGCCGACGGCTACTGCTGGAATTTTTGCAAATGAATCAACATACCTGGTAGCACCGGTATGCGGATTGTTATCGGTGCTATGGCTCATGCTTCTTACTATCACGGCTTTTGCACCATACTTTGCTGCACGGCTTGGGCCATTACCGCGGTATTGATTTGCATCCCGGTAAGCCAGGAAAGGATTGACGTAAGTATTATTGAATTTATAATTATAGAAAACTATTTTCCCTTTAACAGAATCTTTCTTTGCCTCCAGTTCATTAAATGAGTTCACTAAAAGAATTTCTTCAACAACCCCATTGGGGCCAGTGCCTAATGAATTTCCCAGAGCAATTATGTCCAGCTTCTTTTTTGATGCACCTCCCTTTTTTGAAACTTTAAACATCACATCTGCTTTGTCCTCACCTCCACGAACCCAATGCGGAACTTTACATGCCTGCATCGTTACTTTATCTGCACCGCTTTCTTTCATGAGTTTTTCTCCCCATTGTTCGGCCATTGTCATTTGTGGTGAGCCTGCCAATCGTCCGCCAATTTTTTTTGTTAAATGCCGAAGGTTATCATAAGCCTTCCCATTCATTAATATTTCATCGGAAATCTTTTTAATTATTATAGAATCTTCACGCTGCGAAGAACTGGTGAGTGCAATTACAATTGCTAAAAAGGAAAAGATAAACTTCTGCATGTAGTATATTTTGGCTGAAAATAAAGAAAGCAAAGTTTTGTAACAAATTATTGATATGAGCGGCAGCCCGGAATAACATATTAGTATTTACCTTCGGGCACTATGACGATTACTAAAACAATGCGGATAGGAATTGTTTGCTATCCAACTTTCGGTGGCTCGGGTGTACTTGCTACGGAATTAGGTAAAGCCCTTGCAAATAAAGGCCACCAGGTTCATTTCATCACCTACCAGCAGCCGGTAAGATTGGGTTCATTTACACCCAATATTTTTTATCACGAAGTACAGGTACCCACTTATCCTTTGTTCGATTACCCGCCGTATGAAACTGCATTGGCAAGCACCATGGTTGATGTGATTAAAAATAATGACCTCGATTTATTGCATGTGCACTATGCTATTCCCCATGCATCGGCTGCGTATATGGCAAAACAAATTTTAAAAAAAGAAGGAAAAAATATTCCTGTCATTACCACATTGCACGGAACGGATATAACACTGGTGGGAAGGGATAAAACCTATGCGCCAGTAGTTACATTTTCTATAAACGAAAGCGATGCGATAACTGCTGTATCAAATAATCTTCGTGATGAAACCTACAAACATTTTAAAATAGATAAAGAGATTGAAGTGATTGTAAACTTTGTAGATGTAAGCCGGTTCACCCGCAAACCGATTGATGCTTTTAAAAAAATGATTGCACCAAATGGTGAAAGGGTAATCATGCATGCTTCCAATTTCAGAAAACTGAAACGCATACCAGATGTAATAAAAATTTTTAAAGAAGTAAATGATAAAATACCCAGCCGCCTGATGCTTGTAGGTGATGGTCCCGAACGGCCTGCTGCAGAAGATCTTTGCCGTGAATTAAATCTTTGCGATGAAATAAGATTTGTAGGTAAGCAGGATCAAATGGAAGATATACTTGCCATTGCTGATTTATTTTTATTACCCTCCGAATATGAAAGTTTTGGACTGGCAGCACTGGAAGCTATGGCAGCAGGTGTACCCATAGTAACTACTAATGCAGGTGGCCTGAGTGAAATAAATATTCCCGGAGAAACAGGTTTTATGGGCGATGTGGGTGATGTAAAAACTATGGGACAGCAAGCCATCAAAATTTTAAGAGACCCGGCTATATTAAAACAATTTAAAGAAAGGGCTGCCGCTTATGCAAAGAAATATGATATCAGCAATATCATTCCTGTGTATGAAAAATTGTATGAACGGTTTTTATAAAATTAAAGCCGCTCATTTAAACGGTTTTTATTTTTTGTGAAAATTTTTATTTTCTTAACCACGATTCAGGGGTGATGTTTTTTGTTTCAATCATAAAAAGAAATTCAAGTTTGCCACCACTTCCATCTTCGTCATCTGCTCCAACTTTACCAATCACCTGACCTGTTTTTACTATGGCGCCTTTCTTAACATTAACTGATGATAAATTACTGTATGTTGTAAAATATTTTCCGTGACGAATAACAACCATTGCCACATCACCCATATTATGAATGCCTGCTACTTCTCCTTCAAAAACTACTTTAACGGGAATACCAGATGTTGAAGTTGAAATAGTAATTCCGGGATTATCAATAATAACGGGTCTGCCTCCCGGAATTGGGTATTCACTTTTTCCATAATGAACAGCAACAAATCCATTATCAACAGGCCAGGGTAGTTTGCCACGGTTTTGCTCTATACTTGCATTAAGTGCCACATCTTTTACGTTAAGATCCAAATAACTTTTCGTTCTGGCTTCGGGTTTTATTACAGTACCTGTTCCCGGGGTTTCAGGTTTGATGACCGGATTTTTAATACCACTGGCTTTTGCTTCTGCCTCGGCTTTCTTTTTCGCCTCTTCTATTTCTCTCCTGACAATAGCAGCAATTGCATTCCTTAAATTCGAATCCCTTTTCTTTTTTGCAGCCATCTGTTTTTCCAAATCTTTTTCTTTTGATTTCAGGCTGGTCAATATTTCATTCTTTTCTTTTTTCTGTACATCCAGCACTTTTGCCTGCTCTGTTTGATTTTGCAGTGTTACATCTTTTTGTTTTTTCTTGCCCAACTGATCTTCTTTTCTTTTTGCAAGTTTTATCTTTGTCTCTTTTATTGTATTTACCTGCTGCTCACGGTAAGCCCGGTAGCTTTTCAGGTAGGCCACTCTTTTTACGGCATCATTAAAACTGTTGGCAGAAAAAATAAAATTCAGAAAATCATAAGTGCTTCTGTTTTTATATGCATACACCACGCTGCGGGCATATTGTGCTTTCAATGTATCTAATTGCCGCCCCAGCCTGAATATCTCCACATTGCTCAGGTAAATATCATCATCTATATAGCGGAGTTCTTTATTTATGTTGGCAATATACCTGTTCTGCAATTTTATTTTTCTGTCTATAAGATTGTACTGACCCACAATCTGTTTTTTCTGCCCCTTTACTTTATTTTGCAAATCCTGTATTTCCCTTATTTCTTTTTGTATTTCCTGTCTTTCTTTTTCTAACTGAATTTTGTCTTCGGTTTGCTGTGCCAAAAGAGTTGTGGCAAAAAAGTTGAGTGCTGTAAGCAGAAAAAAAATCTTTCTCATGGCTACCAGTATTTTTTTGTGTCTGCCTGGGCAGAGGGTTATAAAAAAAGGGTGAAGGATTAATTTATTAAACGACAGGCGGCAAATATAATTTTATTCCCTATTTCACAATATAGTTTTTTGGAACTGAAAATGGAAAGCTTAACGTTTCATTAAAAGCATACTGTTTAAAATTAAGCTTCACATCTAATTTTGTTTTTTCTGTTACCGAAATATTTCTTGATGTGGAAAAATTTATACCGTACTTGTTTTCATAAGCTGAATAATTTAAAAAACAGGTGCGGTTGCGCATTACATCCACATCATCTAATTTACTGTGCAGCACCAGGTGGTCATTGTTGTGTAAAGAAATAAGATGCCTGAACCAATCACCTTCACACATCATTGAAATAATATCTCCATCCTGCGAATAGGATTTGAAATTGGAATCTAAAAAAACCGGGTTACCTATTATAAGTTCCTGTAGCGAACGCAGATCAAGGGGTAAGGCCGCCACATTTTGTAAATAGTCTAATGATCTTGCCTGGTATTCTTTTTCTAATTTGTTTAAAATTTTTACGGAGTCCCTGTCAATCAGCACCCGCATTCCTTCTATGCCAAGCAAACCGTTTACTGATAACCAGATGAGGCTGTCTTTTTTCATCCTTACAAAAACATTCACATCATATTTTTTACCATCACTACCCTGATAGTCTGTATTAATCTTTGCAGAAAAAGTTTCAAACTCAATCCTGTTTTTTACTAATTTATCATACGCCTCTTTAATAAACTGCATTGAATCGGCATGAGGATCATTTACAACTACAGCCACAACCACCGTATCTTTTTTTGTAATGGCAGTTTGTATTTTCCGGGTAGAGCGGCATGATGTAAAAATCAAAATGCCCATTGATGCTATAATTAATAACCTAATCATTATTTATTGTTTGCCAGTGTGGCCAAAACCTCCGGCTGCTCTTTCTGTTTCATTTAAAATTTCAGCCTGCATCCACACTGCTTTTTCTACCTGTTGAATTATCATTTGTGCAATCCTGTCTCCCGTGTTTATGATTTGCTCCTGTTCAGAAAGGTTGATTAAAATTATCTTAATCTCACCCCGGTAATCTGCATCAATTGTTCCCGGCGTATTCAAACAGGTAATTCCCTGTTTTATTGCCAATCCGCTTCTAGGTCTTATTTGTGCTTCATAACCGGCAGGCAGTTCAATAAACATTCCTGTTGGAACCAGTGTTCTTTCCATAGGTTGTAAAACTAAGGGTGCAAATAAAAATGCTCTCAGATCCATACCTGATGAACCATTAGTTGCATAAGCAGGCAATGGATTTTCTGATCTGTTTACTATTTTTATTTGAACTGGTGGCATCCGGACAAAGATAGACTATCAGAAGAAAAAGAATATATGGTTAGACTGAACAAGCCGTTAATCTTTTTTAAGAAGCACGGTGGCATAAGCCATAATGCCTTTTCCTTTTCCTACAAATCCCATTTTTTCTGTTGTGGTTGCTTTTATTGAAATATCATTTATCGTTATTCCGGCAATTCCTGCAATCACTTCTTTCATTTCTGCTGTATGATTTTTTATTTTTGGTTCTTCTAAACAAATGGTACTGTCAATATTTACCACACTGTATTTTTCTTTTTTTATTAAATCCATTGTACGCTCAAGCAGAATGGTGCTTGCAATGTTTTTATATTGTTTATCATTATCAGGAAAATGAATTCCAATATCACCCAATGCCAATGCACCCAGCAAAGCATCGCAGATGGCATGCAGCAGTACATCAGCATCACTATGGCCAACGGCTCCTTTGCTGTATGGAATTTTTACTCCACCAATCCAAAGTTCTCTTCCTTTTTGTAACTGATGAAAATCAACTCCACTTCCTATCCGGTAACTCATAACTATTATTTATTTCAAAATTAAAAAGAACGCCCCATCCAAATGGGACGGGGCGTAAGTATGGTTATAAAAAAATATTAGTTGCCAGTTGCAGCGCCTGCGCCATCAAAATTAAAATGCAGGGAGAACCGAAGTGTGTTGGATAAAGGATTTCTGTCAACACCACTTCCTGATGGAAGCAGGTAAGAAAAATCTAAACCAAATGTGCTGTACTTAATACCCACACCTAATGTAAAATAGCGGCGGTTGCCTTTTGTTTTGTCTTCATGAAAATAACCGGTACGTAGTGCAAACTGGTTATTGTACACGTATTCAGCTCCGATTGATGCCTGAAATTCTTTTATTTCTTCACTAAAACCATTCGGCGCATCGCCAAATGAACTGAACCAACTGCTCACAACGCTTTTGCTGCGGTATTCATCCAACTGAGCTTGAGTGGCAGGGTCGGCAGGTGGAGTTGGAACTAAAAGTTTATTGAGGTCAATACCGAAAGTAATTTTATTTGCAGAGTTGTAAACTTTTGTATAAGTAGTTCCCAAACCCAGGTTTGCAGGTATATAATCTTTTTGATCTGCGTTATCAGTATAAGCAATTTTTGAACCGAGGTTACTCATTACTGCGCCAAAAGCCCAGCCCTGTCCCTGATCATTATGTCCCTGATAGTAATACGAAATATCACCGGCTACTGCACTGGCAGCTTTATAATTATTTCCTGCTGCGGGACCTTCAGCAAGGTTTGAATAAATATATTTTAAACCAACACCGATTCCTGATTTATCAGATAGTTTGCGGGAATATCCAAAGTCAACACCAAATTCTCTTGGGCGGAAAGTATTTAAATCCTGACCTAAGGCATCAGTAAACTGAATACTGCCCAGGCTGAAATACCGGAGTGAGCCTGTGATTGCCTGCTGATCATCTACTTTATAAAAGCCGGCTAAAGAAGCAAGATAAACATCATTCAAAATGTCTTTTAACCAGGGAGTGTATGAAAGAGAAATGCCACCCTTGCTTTGATTAAATGGAACTTTTGCAAGATTCCAGAATGAAGAATTTGCATCTGGCGAAGTAGCCAATGCAAGATCACCCATACCGGCTGCACGGGCATCAGGCGAAATTCTTAAAAAAGGAACAGCAGTGGTAACAACATTGATGGGGTCAACCTGTGCTTGTGCTACAGGCATCATGCCAAATAAAAAAAGGATTGCAGCAATTAGTTTTAAAGCAGTTGGTCTCATTAGTAAGAGTTTATGTTATTTGTAAATATAGACGAATTTTTAAAAAACCAGTTCTAAAATATATATTTTTATTGAATCCCGTATCACTAATACTGGCTATAAGACTACTAGTTTTTCAGTCACTGATCGGGATTTGGAACCGGGGCAGATTACTTTTAACCTGTACAAATATACTCCTCTCGCCACTTTATCGCCAAATTCATCCCGGCCATCCCACTCTGTATCACATGAACGGTTGCCCTCAGTATTTATTGTTTTTTCAATCATTTTTATCACCCTGCCTGTCAATGAATAAATATGTACTTGCACCAGTAAATTCTGACCCGGTTTATTATGCTCAAACCAGAACTGGGTTTTTGTAGTAAAAGGGTTGGGATAATTCAAAACATGGTTAACAAAAAGATCATCATCATTTACCACCATAAATTCCAGAATTGATTCTGAAGAATTATTCAAAACATCCCATGCTTTTATACGAATGGAATGTGGCCCTGCAGCAAGTTCAGGAAGCTGAAATTTTACAGTTCCCTGTTTGTAATTATCAAGATCGGCTTCAAAAAAATCGTTTAGTATATAAAATTTACTATTGTCGTTATCAATCGTTATAGAAATATCGTGACCAATGCCGGTTCCCGAAGTATTAATGCCCGATGAGTCAGAAAGTTTTAAAATCAGTACCGGCATTTGATTTACTATACTCCCATTCACAAATTTTTCATCATTCAACCATGCTTTTATTTCCGGGCCTTCTTTATCAGTGTCAACTGCACCCGACGATCCGCCAACAATAAAATTTTTAAAATAGTCGCTGCCATCTGTTATTCCGTCTTCAGCATAAAAACTGATTTTGCCATTTCCATACTGGTAGTTTATATCCTTAGGCACCTTAAATTCAAATCTGAATTTTCCATTAGTTACTGTTGACTTTCCTTTAAATAAAACTGTAGTTGATTGCAGAAAACCAACGGCAAAACTTCCGGCATCATTGGCCAGTGTATTTATGGTTTGAGGTTTGTCAAAAACTACCGGATAAATTGTTCCGTTGAATCCTGATAAAATTGTTCCATTGTTGCCGGTTACTTCACCTTCAATGATGGTTTTTTCGCCAGCGCTAAGAGTATCAGTTTGTCCGGGTATGGCGGATGAATTTATTTTCGTTGTCTTTATTTTAAATTTTGGAAAAGCCAGAGTAAGTGCCGGATCGCCAAGCAAAGTAAATTTTCTGTTGTTAATAATATCACCGGATGTTTGATAGGTATAATTTTTTGCTGTCATGATTGCTTCACCCATGCTTTTATAAATTCCATTTGCATCCGGCTCTAAAGCAAAACGCATAAAATTATTATTCATAATCCGGTTGCTGAAAGAAAATACCAGCCGCGTAGTAGTCATTAATCCGATGCCGCCTGTACGTGGGCGGAGAATTATATTTTCACCAATTGAATTAATAAATGGATTATCGTAAGGGGCAAAATCACAAGTGGCAGTAACAAACAAAGGAAGTCTTAATGGATTATTCCATCCATTTATCATTTGCTGATCCATGATTACTTCTTCTGCCAGCCTTGCTGCGCCGCCATGTCCATTATAATTCATCATCAGTGTGCCGGTAAAAATTTTATTGCTGATGGTTTCATTTACTAATGGATAACGGCTGCCGCCGGAGCCACTTTGCTGGTGGTAAGCATCCAGGTATATTTTTTGAATATTGAAAACAGGGTTGGCAGCAGCAGCGGTTCCGGTTATTATTTCAGCATCATCGACATGCAGGTTGTTGTCTTCATCATCTGCAATAAAAGAAATATTTGTACGCCAGGCGCCAAAACTTTCTTTGCTGAAATAAGCTTCCACTTTGTCAACATAGTTTTTTGCTTCCTCAAGATTCCTGGCCGGAATTCTTCCAATGCCTGCATCAAGCAGGTTTGTTATTAATCCGGAGTTGATGTCTTCATTATCATTTAAAAAACCAAAAAAATCATCGCTGGTATAAGTGCTGAGGGGATCCAAAGAAATTTTACTTTGATAAGCCGGAACCAGGTTAGTATTGTTATTAATTCTTTTTTTATAATCAAAAGATGCATCGCCAAAAAGTAAAAGATATTTTAGTTTATTAGCAGGGTTGCCGGAAAATTTATCAAAATACATTTTTACAAAATCCCTGATGGCAGAAGGATCCTGACTGCCGCTATTGAATTCATTAAAAATTTGATCAGTAGTTACCACAGTTACTCTTAAATTATTTTTTTGCCGGTGAAAAACCCCCAGCCTTTCTGCCTGTGTTTGTAAAAGTTTATTTGTTACAATTAAATAATCTGCCGGCAGGGCATCATGCAGATTTTGATTTTGGATTCTACCTGATGAACCCGGAATTAAAGAATTTGCCGGGTTACAAGCAATATATTCTCTCAATCGTAACGCATCGTTTTTGAATCTCAATTCATTGACTGAAAAAATTCCCTGAACAATTATTGGCGACAAAGGATCGGTTATTTCCCAAACCTGTGTTGTACTATTTGCATTTGAAATAACGTATTCACAAATATTATTTCCAACAGTGTTCCAATCCCTGAATAATAATCTGCCTGTTGCCGGCAAGATTAAATTACTCCTTGCATGTATTTCAAACCAGTTCAGCCAGCCCTGTGCATTGAAGCTGCCGGGAGTATAGGTGTAATTGATTTGTAAATTTTCCTGGCTGACTGTTGCTAAAGCCAATTGCTGTGTTTGCTGTGCAAACAAATCATAAATACCGGCACCGGTAGCTGCAATATTTACCTGCTGCACCAACTGGTTGTTTATTCTTACATCAAACCGGCTGGCAGCATTTACTGACCGTGCAATACAATTGGAAATTAAAGTAACCGGATTTGCAGTTTGTAAACCCGGCAGCGAAACAGAAAAAGATTTTGAAAGAGATTTGCCGGGTGCATCTGTAAACTCTTCGCCAAACCAATCTTTGCCGCTGCTTAAAAGATTAATAGAATCCAGTACATGAAAATATTTTTCATTATAAGAATTTACTGTAATGGTGGGTGAAGCATTTATCTGTAAACTGTTTATTCTTTTACCCGTACCACCTGTGGTTATAAAATAGTATGCTGAATCTTCATAAATATTTTTCTGATGAATAAATTTTTTATTGACAGAATCTTTTAACCAATGATTGGGTCCATTTGCATAAAAAAGAAAATAGTCGTTGCCATTAAAAATGCCATCACCGCCATCAACCATTGAGATAGCATTTTCCTGCAGGTCGTCAAAAGGAATATCAGCATTTGCTTCACTTAATATGCCCCCGCCATTTCCGTAAAGCCTGATTGAAGCTGATGACAAATTGGACACATTAAAACCTAAACCCGAAAGCAAGATCAGATCAACCTTATAAACCCCTGATTCCTTTACTGATATTTTACCCCAAACCCCTGTTGATAGAACAGAGTTTGCCCTGTAAGTTCTTTGCCCAAATGCCTGAAGACAAAGAAGAAACACAACAAAAAGTGTAACTATAATAGGTTTAACAGACATTAGTTTTTTTCCTTTCAATGGGGCTTTCACTTATATAAATAAAGTATTTCTGCTTTTAAATTTCATTTCAATCTGCATATATTCGCAATGTACGGAGCTGATAAAATTAGACTCAGATACAATATTTTATCTCAACCGGCGTTAAATTTATTCTAATTCAAAGGTTTATACAAAAAACTATGAAAGTGAAAAACTTAGTCATTATTCTTTCCTGCATTGTGCTGTTAGCATCCTGTAAAGGAAAAGGCCTTTTTGGCAAAAAGAAATTCGATCAGTCGGAAGCGACCGGCTGGAATTACAACGACAAAAAAATGGGTGGCTACCAGGTAGCAAAATCGCAGGAACAGGGCAGTGGCCCCGGTCTTGTATTTATACAGGGCGGTACATTCACCATGGGGCAAACCGATGAAGATGTGATGAGTGATTTTAATAATATCAAACGCAGACATACAGTCACTTCTTTTTACATTGATAAAACAGAAGTAGCCAATGTTCACTACCGTGAATATATATTTTGGCTTAACCGTGTGTTTGATGCACAGGCCGATCCTGCTTACCAGGTAATTCTTGATGCTGCTTTGCCCGACACCTTAGTTTGGCGTAGTGAATTAAGCTGGAATGAGCCGTTGGTTGAATATTATTTCCGCCACCCAAGTTTTAATAATTACCCGGTGGTGGGTGTTAGCTGGAAACAGGCATCTGATTTTTGTATGTGGCGTGGCGACAGAGTAAATGAAGGCATCCTGATTAAAAAAGGATATGCAGCTGGTCAGGGAATTCAAGCTCAGCAGGGCGAAGATAATTTTACAACCAAATCATATTTATTAGGATTGTTTAATACCCAGCCAGGTAGCTTAAGAGGAAAAAATAATCCATTAAAAACATCACAGGGAACACCAAGAACCACGGTAACATTTGAAGATGGAATTCTTTTACCAGCATATCGTCTGCCAACTGAAGCAGAATGGGAATATGCGGCTTATGGTTATATAGCTCAAAACCCAAGACCCAGCATTAAAGAAGGTAAAAGAGGAGAAGAGCTGACGATGAATAAACAAATATATCCCTGGAGTCATAATCCCAACGGACTGCGTGATACAAGACATGGAAGCTGGCAGGGAAATTTTCTTGCAAACTTTAAAAGAGGCAATGGTGACTATGCAGGTGTAGCAGGTGGTTTGAATGACGACGCTATATACACTGAGGAAGTTACTGCATCTTTCCCTAACGGTTATGGTTTATACAATATGGCTGGTAATGTAAACGAATGGGTTGCTGATGTGTACCGCCCGCTTACATCTTTGGATGGCGATGATGTGGGTACCTTCCGTGGTAATAAATATCAAAAACTTTTTGTAGCCGATCCTACTTCAAATGATCCCACAGTTCGTTATATAAGAGATAGCACAGGCCGTATGAAAATGGCTGACGTAACTGATGCAGAAAGTAAAGACCGCCGCAACTATCAGCGTGGAAATGTAATTGACTACATTGATGGCGACTCATTATCACAGGCTAATTACGGGTACGGAATTACTTCATTGATAAGTGATAAATCAAGAGTGTATAAAGGTGGAGGATGGAGTGATTATGCATATTGGCTAAGCCCCGGTACCCGCAGACATATGGAAGAAGACATGGCAAGTTCTACAATTGGTTTCCGTTGTGCAATGGACAGAATGGGAAGCACAGAAGGAAACAAACGTAAAACAGGTAACTGGTTTAAAAGCAAAAGACAAAAACGGTAATAAAATAATTTAAATAAAAAAAACCCGTCCCGATAATTATCGGGCGGGTTTTTTATTTTAGAGTCAAATGTTCAAAGCATTTTGTAACAACGGATTTGCTCCAAGGGATGCCCTTTTCATAACCCGTTGTATAAAATAGAAATTACGAATGAGTGCTGCTGGCTCGATTCATTTTTTCATACTTTTACAGTAAACAATAAATATTATGGGTCTTGTATATGCAGATATTGAGTTGATAAACGCAGGTGATATTGAAATGGTGAGACGGAAGTTGATGGATCAGGATGAAATAAAAAGTATGCATGTGAATATGCTGGTGGATACCGGCAGCGTTTATATGTGTATTAATGAAACTATACAAGAACAATTGCAACTTCCTTTATTTGAAAAGCGTAAAAGACAATTGGCTAATGGTCACGTTGTAGAATACAATGTGGTGGGACCAATAGAAGTGCGGTTTAAAAATCGCCGTTGTGTAGTAAATGCAATGGTATTGCCGGGAGATAATGAACCTTTACTCGGTGCTATCCCTTTAGAAGATATGGATATATTAATTCATCCACATCGCAGAGAACTTATTGTTAATCCCGACCATCCATACTTTGCCCAAATGAAACTCAAATAGTTTCAAAGAATTTCAGTAAAAAAACCCATCCCGATAATTATCGGGACGGGTTTTTCTTTTTAATACTTAATCAGCCGCAAGCTTTCAATTTTTTCTCCTACATCTAATTTAAGCAAGTAGATTCCTTTAGCATATTTTACCGGTTGCAGATCAATAATTGTTTTTTGTAAAAATCCATTTCCTGTTTCGGTAAACTGGCTTACTAATTTTCCATTTACATCATACAGGTTTATTTTCATTTGTTCACCATCTGCAAGCTGATAAACAAGATTGAATACCCCGCCAGATGGATTTGGATATACCTGCCATTGTATATCGTTTTTAAAAATAACCGGTCTTACAGGAGAATAAACGAATGTATTGTCATTGTCAACAATCTTTAACCGGTAATAGCGAACACCGGATTTTCCGGCTTCGGTATCTGTAAACTGGTAATTTCTTACAGAGTTTGTATTACCCAAACTATTTAATTCACCCATTTTTACAAACCGTTGTTGCTGATAACTGTCAGTTCCTTTTGCTACTTCTATTTCATACCGGTTTACATTTTGTTCCATTGCCGTTTGCCAATGAAGCAATACATCATTATCATTTTTCTTTTTTGCAGTAAAGCTTATCAACTCTACCGGAAGTGGCGATTGCAAATCAGGCCCGCCATTATTTAACCAGAACTCAGAAAAATTTTTTACCCTGAACTCCACATAATATCCTTTGTCAAAGGGTATTTTTCTGTTCCAGACTGCATCATAAAAACTATATATGCCCTGAACATTATCGCCGAGGCTGCCATTTTCAAAAGAATCATCCGGATCGTTGTATTTAGTAACACCTAATTCACATGCCATCGCAGGTTTTGTACATCCGCTGCAGCCGGTGGCATTAATTAAACTTTCAGTTTCTGAATCAAGAAAATAAAAACGGACGATTGCAGAATCAGCCAATGCTGTAGTTACCGGTTTAATTGTAATATTTCTGTTGTGATAATATTGAAGTCCATCATTTCGTACGCTACTTGTATTTATATAAGCCTGAACATCCGTATTTCCCATATTTTGATTATTGGGCTGAACAGAAGCAACTAATTTTCCTGATGAAGTAAAATCAATCCATGAAGTACCGCCGGCAATATTTTGAGAAACCGGTGAACCCATTGTAACGCCATCATAAATGCCCATCGTGTTGTCATAAACATGAATATCATCAATGGCAATTCCTTCACGGGTTACAAATGGATCAGAAGTAACAACTATTCTGAAACGAATATTATTTAAACCGGTTGGAAGTGGAACCGTAGCCACATGCCATCTTGTATAATTTTCCACACTCCACAAATGATTGCCGGAATAACTTTTATTATACCAGTTAGTACCTGCACCATTGCTGCCAAGCCTGTTCCATGTTTTTCCATTTTCTGAATATTCAAAATAAGCTCCGTCGCAAAGTGTGCCGCCGCAATCTTCCAAATCAAGAGCAATACTTAAACTCAAAGTTGGATTGGTCATACCTGTAATAGAATAACA
>JANOJO010000798.1:0-1964 GCA_031418795.1 Bacteroidota bacterium
TTCAATTAATTAAACTTTCGGTGTTGAACGTTGCTATCCGCATAAAATATATTTTAATTGAGCATAAATTTAATCACTCGTTTACAAAAATACAATACCCCTTATAGGTAACTGCATGGATGCCTATCTTTACAGCATGAAGCCAGCAATCATTTATTGTTACGATGCTTACTGCGGCTGGTGCTACGGCTTTGGCCCTGTAATTAAAAGAATTACAACAGAATATAAAAACGATCTGGATATTGAAGTATTAAGCGGCGGCATGATGATTGACGAACATGTAATGCCGATTGAAAAAATTGGCCCATATATTCAGGAAGAGTATAAAAGAGTAGAAGAATTAGCCGGTGTAAAATATGGCGAAGATTATTTATGGCATATCAACAATCCCGATAAAAGCGACTGGGTAATGAATTCGGAAAAACCGGCCATTGCACTTTGTATTTTAAAAGAATATTATTCCGAAAGGCAACTGGAGTTTGCAACCGACCTGCAGTATGCACTGAATTATGAAGGCCGCGACCTGGATGATGATGAGGCCTACCGCCACCTGCTGGATAAATATAATATACAACCCGAAGCATTTTACAGCAAATTAAATGCTGATGAATACAAAGAAATGGCTCACTACGAATTTGCACTGATGAAACAGTTACAGGTTACCGGCTACCCAACTGTTTTTATACAAACAGGGGAAACAAAATTTGTTATGGTGGCAAAGGGTTACACCCATTACGAAGTACTTAAGGAAAGGGTGGATAATGTGATGAATGGTATCGAAAAATAATCTTTCTTTATTTTGATTTTTTCCAAAAATCTGTATCTTGTCTTTCCAAAATAAAATTATATGAAAAAAATTATTCTTACTGCATGCTCAGCAATGGTATTGCTGGTTGCCTGTAACAACAATGGCGAAAAAACGGATGCACCCAAATCAGATTCGTCAGCACCCGAAACAAAAAAAGAAGAAGCCTGGGTTCCTGTAGATTCTGCTACCATGTGGAATGCTATGATGGCATATGGAACACCCGGCAAGATGCATGAAATGATGGCATCATGGAACGGTACGTGGATCGGTGAAACCACCATGTGGGACTATGAAGGGGCAGCACCCAAACAATCAACCGGTACTGCTGTAAATACCATGATCATGGGTGGAAAATATCAAAGCAGTAAGCATACCGGAAACTATGGCGGAATGCCCTTTGAAGGAATGTCCATTATGGGTTATGATAATGCAACAAAACAATTTGTTTCTTCATGGATAGATACCTGGAGTACCGGCATTATGAATATGACGGGCAACTGGGATGAATCTACAAAGACCCTGACATTAACTGGAACAATGCCCGATATATGCAGGCCTGGAAAAGAGTGTTCTCTGAAAGAAGTTTTTACGGTTATTGATGATAATACGCATAACATGGTGATGTACGGTCCCGATTCAAAAACAGGAAAAGAATTTAAGATGATGGAAATAAAAATGAGCAGGAAGAAATGATTATTTCGGGGCATTAATAAAAAAAGTCAGGCTTTGCACAGCCTGACTTTTTTTGTACGCTGGTTCTCATTATCTTTTCATATTCTTCTCATATATCTCAATCCATTTGTCCACCGTTATTTTAGTACACAGTTCGCCAATCAGGTCAAAAGGAATATTTTCCGCCTTTTTAAACCGCATGCAGCTTTTACCCATATCCAGTTTTCCCAAACAGGTTTTTGCATATTCATCCATAAACCATTTAAGCAGTTTTGGGTCTGCATAAATACCCATGTGATAAAAGTTAATGCTGTTCTTTTGCGAAGCTATGCCCGCAAAAGGCAAAGGGTCTTTTGGGTTGCAATGATAGCCTGCCGGGTAAATGGAATGTGGTACAAAATATCCCATATTGCCATAACCCATACCTTCTTTAAATCCTTTAGGCAAATTCTTTAAAATTATTTTACGCAGTTTGTTCATGGCG
>JANOJO010000799.1:0-5211 GCA_031418795.1 Bacteroidota bacterium
TCAATGGAAGTAAACGATGCATTGGTGGATAAACTGGCTAATCTTTCAAAGCTGGAATTTAATGCTGCAGAAAAAAATGAAATTAAAAACGATTTGCAGCGCATGATTAGTTTTGTTGATAAATTAAATGAACTTGATTTAACCGGAACTGAACCTTTGCTTCACCTGTCGGATGAAGTAAATGTATTGCGGGCAGATGAAGTAAAAGGATCAGTAAGCCGTGAAGAAGGAATGAAGAATGCACCGGAACATGATGGTAAGTTTTTTAAAGTACCAAAAGTGATAAAAAAATGAGTCAGTAGTGATGAGTTCAGAGTCGGGAGTTTGCAACTCTGAACTCCAAACTCTGAACTCTGAACTCCAAACTCTGAACTATGAGCTCAATCATACATCTCGAAAACATCTGCAAAAGCTATTTCATGGGCAAAATGGAATTACAGGTACTGAAAAATATCAATCTTAATATTTTTAAAAATGAATATTTGGCGCTGATGGGGCCTTCGGGTTCCGGCAAAAGCACCCTGATGAATATAATAGGCTGCTTAGACACACCTACATCTGGAAGATATATTTTAAACAGCAGCGATATCAGCAAAACAGAGGATAACAAACTTGCTGAAGTAAGAAATAAGGAAATCGGATTTGTATTTCAACAATTCAATTTATTGCCACGCCTTACAGCTCTGGAAAATGTTGCTTTGCCCCTGGTATATGCGGGTATGGGAAAAAGAATGCGTACTGAAAAAGCAAAGCATGTAATGGAGGCAGTCAATCTTTCAGACAGGGGCCACCACAAACCTAATGAACTGAGTGGCGGACAATGCCAGCGGGTAGCTATAGCCAGGGCATTGGTAAATGATCCATCACTAATTCTTGCAGATGAACCTACGGGAAACCTTGATACAAAAACGTCTTACGAAATAATGGAGATATTTAATACTATCCATTCACAGGGAAATACAATTGTGCTGGTAACACACGAAGAAGATATTGCCAACCATGCACATCGCATAGTAAGGCTTCGTGATGGAATTATTGAATCGGATAAGAAGAATGAGAAAGTGGGCACTTATGCTCATCAATAATTGTGTAAAACTTTACACTCACAGTCTGCTCATTCAATTTTACTTTGATGAAATTTGTTTCCTGCAAACATTCTTTATAAAATGGCCATGAAGATTTATACTAAAACCGGCGACAAAGGAACCACATCATTAATAGGTGGCACCAAAGTTTTAAAATCAAACCGGCGCATTGATGCCTATGGCACTATTGATGAATTAAATTCTTTCATTGGTTTATCTTATGATCATATAAATGTATTTGATTTAAACAATGCGCTTGCAGAAGTACAGGATCGTTTGTTTACCATCGGCTCGGCACTTGCCTGCGACCCGGAAAAAGAAACCAAACTGAAAATACCTGACCTGCATGAAGAAGATATAACTCTGCTTGAAAAAGAAATGGATAAAATGAATGAAGTGTTGCCAGCCATGAAATCTTTTATTTTACCAGGCGGCCATGTGGCAGTTTCTACTTTGCATGTAGCGAGATCGGTTTGCCGCCGGGCAGAAAGACTTTGTGTTGGCCTGCAAAAAAAAGATGAGGTGATTGAACCACTGATAATAAAATACCTGAACCGCCTGAGTGATTATCTTTTTGTACTGGCAAGGTTTGTTGCACATAAACTGGGTGCAGATGAAATACCGTGGAAGCCGAGAGTTTGATTAATAAGCCACAATCATTGTCAGCGTCTGGTACATAATTGAACCAAGCTTTTGGTTTAACGTTAAAGAAAAATTATAAATTTTCTCATTCACCTGGTTCTCGTCTTTATAATTTGTCATAAAATCCCGGTATTTAGAATTTAACTCATCCACATCTGACTTATAGGTGTAATGAAAAAGTTTTAAAGCAAAGCATCGTTTTGCATCTTTCTTGTTATACCATTGATTCCAGGAAGGCTCACCTGGTTTTAAAGGTTTTTCAATTAATTTTTTGCCCAACAAATACCTGAATGTATAAACCCTTATACTTCTTGGTGTAGCTTCATTATTTTTTTCCATTATTTCTTTCAGAAAATCCTGTTCCCATTTTTCCAGTAAATAATCAGCGCCTTCTCTATTTACATCTACTTTTTCTTCTTCATTTTTTTTTGAAGAAGTATCAGTACTTGTTTCCTTCTTTGAATTAATGCTAGGATTTGAATCTTCAAATACATCAGTAATAACTTTTCTTGAAGGAGGAATTTTAGAAGTGTCATAGGACATCATAGATTTCCCTGTTACTGATTTGTCCTGACCAACAATTGGTGGCTCCTTATTATCAGGTACATTTATAATTTCTTTTTCTTTTTTTAAATACCTCTTTGTAAATCCTTCCACCATTTCATCTTTTTCAAATCCTGTTAAAAGGCCAAGTTTTAAACCAGCCAGAAAAAGTTTGTCCATATATTCTCTGCATAGTTCTTTAAATGTTGCGTCGTTGTCTTTATTCTCAACAAATTTTCTGTATTTGTTCTGAATTGCATGAATAAGAATACGTTCATCAATTGCTGCCAGAATAGTTATTCTCGACTGTATCTCGCTTTCATCCAGCAGCACTCTTATATAGTCCACTATCTGAATTATTTTGTCTTCTGAACACCGGTCTATATCATCTATAAAAAGAAGTATTCTTTTTTTCTCCTTTTGTTTCTTTGGAATCCAGGCTTCGAGCAAAAATCTAAGTTCCTCCTGAATTTCGTGCTGCAATCCCAGTTGATTTCGAAAGTTTACATTAGAAGTTATTTGAGAGATGATATGCTTTGCACCGTCTTTATATTTTTCAATTTGATTTACTAAAGCTGCTACATTTATTCCTACCAGCCCTATTAATGAAGGAAGCAAAACATAAGTTTCATTAAACCAATCAGTATAAGATTGAAGAATAACGAATAAAAGAGTGGATAAAAGAATACCTGATAAAAAAAGAAATGCTGGTTTTAAAATTTTGCCCCGTACAAAATTCAGCCTGATTAGTTTTACTGCTTTTGAATAATATTTTGAAACAGGATTTTTATTCGTCTCATTATCTTCAAAATATACTTTGTTTAATTCTGCATACAAATAAGCCCATAAACCGGGAGTATCCTGGTATTTCCATGCATGAAATTCAACGGGGATAAACCGGCTTTTTTCAATATTATGATCTCTTAAGTATCTCCACAAATGTGTTTTGCCTCTGCCCCATCGGCCGAATAAGCCAAAAAACTGTTCTGAATTGTCCTGGCAATCGGCAATAAAATCATAAAATATTTTAGAAAGTTTCTCTACATCCAGCAAATTCCGTTCAGGTGATCCCATTAAGGAAATTTTTCCGGTGGCATAAGAGCGGAATTCATCTTCGGGTTCTTTTTTACTATCTTCTGGTTTTGGTTTTTCTATAGATGCATCGCTGCTTTCCTGAGCAATTATTTTTTCTTCTATTTTTACTTCCGTTGGCTCAACTTTAGTAGCCTTTCCTTTTATTTCGTTTTTATTTTCCTGAGTTTTTTTTGAAACATCAGTTGATTCAATGTTAATATTATAATGCTCTCTTATCTTTTGTAAATCATTTAGAATTGCTGGTTCTGTATCTAATGGCTTACCGCTCAGGTTTATTATTTCCAAAGATGGTATTTTCAATAAAGGCAGAACCCTTGTATCATTAATATTATTGTCATTCAAATAAAGAATCCTGAGCTTAGAAAGTGATTGTAAAAAATCAAAGCTGCTTTGCATTTTGCAATTGTTCAATGAAAGAACTTCCAGGTTTAAGTTTTTGCTGAGTAGTGAAATTTCAGTTAGTGGGTTTGAATCAGCATTGAGTTCCCGTAAATTGGTAAAATTATTCAGAACAGATAACTCTGTTATTTTGTTTCCGTCAATATACAGCGTTTCCAGTTTTCTTAATTTCTTAATCACCGGAGGTAAAGAGATTAAATTAAGATTATGTAAAGTCAAATAAACTGAACCGTTTTCAATGGCTTCAAAAATTCTGGATACTGCATCTAATTCGTTTGAGTAAAAATAAAATCGCCTTGGCCCCTCACGTTCTACTAATTTATTGAGGGTTTTCTTATAAGCATCATTGTGGAGCACATAATTATTAATGAAATCATTTGCAAAATTTTTAAACTCCCCGAAGTTTTCAGGATGATGCTGACTATCTACTTTATCTGCCCGAATAACCTCAAATTCATTCTTCAACAATTCAGAAATTTCTTCGGGGCTTCTGCCTAATATCCGGGCAATATTTTCATCCAGAGGTGAAATATCTTTTCTTTCAGCCATAAAATTATTTTACTAAATATACGAACTACTAAAACCTGTACCAATACCACAAACCGGGTATGTCAATGGTTAAAAAATAAACATTAATATCTTAGTTATTTGCACATTTGCCCATTACACAATCTTTCCATCCTTCATGTGCAATACACGGTCGCTTAGGCGGGCAAGTTCTTCGTTGTGAGTTACGATAAGAAAGGTTTGGTTAAATTGTTTTCGCAGTTCAAAAAACAATTGATGCAGTTCGGTGGCATTGGCGCTGTCAAGATTTCCAGTTGGTTCATCTGCAAAAACTATATCGGGTTTATTAATTAATGTTCTTGCCACGGCTACTCTTTGTTGTTCACCACCGGAAAGTTGGTTGGGTTTATTGTCCATCCTGTCTGCAAGGCCGAGCATGGTTAATATTTTTTCTGCTTCCTCTTTTACCTCATTCTTTTTTCTGCCGGACAGCCAGCCGGGGATACAAACATTTTCAAGCGCAGTAAATTCCGGTAACAGGTGATGAAACTGGAAGACAAAACCAATATGTTTATTACGGAAAGAGGCAAGTTTTTTACCATTCAATGTATTTATTATTTCGCCATTCATAGTTACTTCGCCTATATCTGCTGCATCTAATGTACCAAGAATATGAAGCAATGTACTTTTGCCAGAACCCGATGGGCCGACAATTGACACGACCTCTCCTTTCTGTATTTCAAGATTTACACCCTTCAATACTTCCACCTGACCGTATCGTTTATAAATATTTTTACCTGTAAGCATGCAGCCTTTATTAAGTTTCAGTTATCAAATATCAGCAAACCTTACCCATAATCAAAAAGACATCCTCATCGCATTGATGAATTTTAAGAAACCCTTTATTCCAGGAATAAAACCAGATTTGGAAAATTCGTTA
>JANOJO010000800.1:0-3233 GCA_031418795.1 Bacteroidota bacterium
TCTCCTGCACGTTCTTTACTTATTACGGTTTGATAAATGCGGCCGGTGGTAACATTATTTGCCTGCGATGTTGGAATGTTTAAAAAGCGTTCGTAATGGCCAAGGTCAAGGTCGGTTTCGGCACCATCATCAGTAACATAACATTCGCCATGTTCGTACGGGTTTAAAGTGCCGGGGTCGATGTTGATGTAAGGATCAAATTTTTGTATGGTTACTTTTAAACCTCTTGCCTGTAACAGTTTTGCAAGAGATGCAGCAATAATGCCCTTACCTAAGGAGGAAGTAACACCACCGGTTACAAAAATGTACTTAGCCATAAAAAATAATTTGCCAACCCATCCCTTATTTTTTGGGAAGCCGGTTGCCGTTAAAAAATATGACCAGAAAGTTTTGAAATAAAATCTTGGAGGTCGGGCAAAGATAGGAGGAATATTTGGGAGGAGGAAATTTGGGGAAAGGTTTGTAAAAAAAACTTAGTTTTATAATTAAAACAAATAATGCATTTGTAAACCCATTAACAGCTATGAGAAAAATTGGATTTCTAATACTTTTTATATCCATATCTTTTACAATTCTTGCGCAAATTGAAGCCAAAACGATTGACTTTAATAATAAGCTCGAAATAAATCTGGAAAAAGAAGTTTTTTCACATTCATTCAGCAATAATATTCATTCAGTTAACGTAATTGATGTTAGAGATGATACGGTTTTATTGGGGTATCATTATCTCAAAGAATGGGATGCAAAAAGATACTTAGTACAGCCTGGCACTTTACAAAAAAATAAGGATAATGACATTTGGTCAAAAGTATATCATTGTTCGCCTTCATTAAGTAGGGGATTCTCTGAATGGATAAATGAGTACCTGCAATGCAGGAAAAATGAATCAGCAAAAAATAAACTGTTAATCGTAGTTAAGAAATTCTGGCTTTCGGCCGAGGCAGATGAAATTCGTTTTGAAAATGATAAAAAAGGACAAGCTATAAATGGATGGGATGCCGGAGTTTTATGCAAACTGGAATTTTACCTGGAAAAAGATAGTGTGTTTTTTCCTTTGTACAGAATTGATTCAGTATTTACTTTTAAAGAAAGATTAAATGATTATGCAGGGATTAAATTTGTTGATAATGCTGGCTTTTTTGTTACATCTGTTTTAAAAGCTTCATTAGAAAAATTAGTTGATATAAATCTGGATGAAATCATTGCAAAAAGAAGAAAACTGTCATTTGGTGACATATCGGGGGAATATTCTAAGAAGTTGGAAGTTCCTGTATTGAAGTTTATTAATCTGAAAAAAGGTGTTTATAAAGATTTTGAAGAATTTAAAGCAAACGCTCCTTCAATAACTGATTATGAATTCAGGAAGGGAACTGCAGGCGATATTTTGTATGTAAAGGAAGAAGATACTGAGTACCCAACGAGGGGTGCCTGGGGATTTTGCGATGGTACTGATATTTTTATTAATTCAGGCGATAAATATTCAGCGCTGGTCAGAAGAGAAAATACATTTTATTTTTTGGGCATTAAAGGAGTTATACAAAGAAGTAAACATGTTTTTATGCGGTCATCCGGATTAAATTATGCTATGAATACAGGACCTAAAAAGACAGTTTATAAATTGGATCTTAAATATTATCAAATAGACATGGAAACTGGGGAAGTTTATTAACCCCGTTTAATAGAAAATATTCTTTGCCAGATAATTCCGCACATAATCATCAACACCTTTCTCCAGCGAATAAAAATCTTTTGTGTAACCGGCAGCTTTAAGCTTATCCATATTGGCTTCGGTAAAGTATTGGTATTTATCACGGATGTCTTCGGGAGTATCTTTATATTGAATGGAGGACTCAAGTCCAAGGCCTGCAAAAGTTGCTTTTGCAAGTGCATTAAAACTTCTTGCTTTTCCTGTCCCTAAATTATAAATGCCTGATGCAGGTTGATTTTCCCCATCCTTACCAACACGGGCGGACATCAGCCAGTAACAAACCGAAATTACATCCTTCACATACACAAAGTCACGAAGTTGTTCACCATCCTTGTATCCATCCTTATGCGACCTGAACAGCTTTACTTCACCATTTTTTTTGATCTGGTTAAAAGAATGAAAGATCATACTGGCCATTCTTGCTTTGTGGTATTCATTAGGGCCATACACATTAAAGAATTTAAGACCAGCCCAGAATGGTGGATGATCTTCCTGGTGCAATACCCATTTATCAAATTCGTTTTTAGAAATACCGTAAGGGTTGAGTGGCTGAAGTTGTTCAACAATTTCATGGTCATCATTATAGCCCAATTCACCTTCGCCATAAGTTGCGGCAGATGATGCATACACCAAAGGGATATTATTGATGGTGCAGTAATTCCATATTTTTTGTGAGTATTCAACATTTAAATGCTGATGTATAGCATAATCAAATTCTGTAGTATCGGTTCGGGCGCCTAGATGAAAAACAAAATCAACTTTGGTTTTTTCTCTTTGCACCCAGTCAAAAAATTCTTCCCGTTCAACCCTTACCAAATACTTTTTATGCAATAGATTTAATTCTTTCTCAGGATCGTTAAACTCATCTACCAAAATTAAATTCTCAAAACCCTGCTGGTTTAAATAACTTACCATGCAGCTACCAATAAAGCCTGCAGCACCTGTTACTATTATAGCCTCCCCAAACCCCTCCCGAGGAGGGGCTTTTGAAGACTCTGATTCTTTCTGATTCTTTTCTTCATTCATTATAACCTAAATTAAATATTCAATGATCAACTTTCAATAATCAATATTCAACGTAAAGACCCTAAAACCTTGAAGTGACTTTAATTATAAAAGCTGCTCAACTTGAACATTGAGTGTTGAAAATTGGATATTGAACATTTTTTTACAACGCTGCAAGTGCATGCTCACTCTCATGTCCGGCCAATAAATTGGCAATGGCGTTTTCGTATTTCTCTTTCCAATCATTTACAGTTCCCCAATCTTTGCCATTGATAGTTATACCCCCTGCAGAAACCTTGCCTAAATAAGTTACAGTCATTTCCATTTTCTCAAGCAGCATATTAAAATCGTTGCGGTTTTCTTTTGAAACTGTTACCACCACACGGCTCTGTGCTTCGCCAAACCAATAAGCATCGCTTCTTATTTCATCAGCATGTGCTTCCACATCAAAACCAAGGTTTCGGTTAAAACAACTTTCAATTAATGTGATAAACAAACCACCTTCACTTACATCATGTGC
>JANOJO010000801.1:0-1535 GCA_031418795.1 Bacteroidota bacterium
GGTTAACGCTTTTGCTGTTTCCTTTACATCATTCTCTGTAAACTGGCTTCCCGGTCCTTTACCCAAAGTAAAAAGTTCTAATAATTCACGTCCAAAATTTTCATCCGGTGCAGAAGCCACGTTCAGATAGCCATTCAAATAACGGAGCATTGCCACATCTTTTGTAATAGTGTCGACCATTGTTTTAAAATTTCCCAATGCCAACTGCCTTATTAGATCGTGTTGCTTATATGCCCAATTGGTATTACCAATATCACCTGTTTCATTTCCAAAATGATCAATCCAGAATAAAACTAATTTTTCCCGAATGCTTCTGTCCTGGTTTATTAAATTTCCTGTCATCCATTTTTTATAGGACCCTCTTCTTTGACTTTGTACGGTACCATCACTATTAATATCATTTATCCAGGTTGTGCCTTGTGCAATATTTCCATCAGGAACTACACCAACAGTAGTTGAAGTAACATATTCTTTAATTGGAGGGGCTGGTTGCGGAGCAGTTGGATTTAAAAGCTCATCCACTGACTGGCCCATAGTACGGGTTTTAAAATAAGCAATATCCGATCGCTTAGCTCCATGCATAGTGCGTTTCAATAAATGTATTATTTCACTTTCTGTCCAGGAACCATTATATGGATTTAACCCACTTGTAATACGACGGGTTGATTCGGGCAGTGCGGTTTGCCCCAACTCTTTAGTTTTTTTTCTGCGTTTAGCAGTCAGAAAGTCTCTTCTGTCCATAGCAATTATTTTGAGGAAAACGGGAAGCCGTTTAATGACTTTAAAGATAGTCAATGGTTTAAGGAAATTATAACAATTTCTAATCTTTCAAGAGGGGACAAATAATATTTTAATTATTGGCACTCCCGAAGAAATCTTAAGGATTCAATTAAATCTGACCCCGAATAGTATTTTTACCAGTTATAAAATTCGCGTTCTAAGTTCGAAGTGCAATAGCTTTTTCATTTTGAGCCCTTAACCGCTGGCAAAGTATTTTGATAAACCCTTTAGCTACTTCTGGTCGGGTCTCCATTAATTCATAAAAAGGTTCCTGATCTATTTTAAACAAAAAACAATCTGTATTGGCTGTTGCTGATGCCGATCGGGTTTCAGAATCAAGCAAGGACAACTCGCCAAACACTTCTTTCTCTTTTAGAATGGCAAGTGTGGTGCTGCCTTTATGTATTTTTATTTGCCCTTTATAAATGATATACATACAATCACCAATATCACCCTCATTAAATATCACGGTGCCGGCTTCTACTTCAACTTCCTGCATCAGTGGCGCCAACTCAGAAAGAATTGTTTCCGGAGATTCACTGAAAATAGCAAGTGATTTAAGTATCAGCACTTTTTCAAACAGTAGTAATTTATCGGGTATAAAATCTGCCATAGGTTAAAATTAATTATTCTGTCCGGCATAACCAGCTGTTTCTTTTAATAAAAGGTTTTCTGATTGAAGATATTTTTTGATTAGGGATTTTTCAACAGAAAGTTCAAATTGTTTTGAAACATACAACGAACAGGCTTTTGAC
>JANOJO010000802.1:0-1740 GCA_031418795.1 Bacteroidota bacterium
GCAGCACCTGCACCAGATGTTGCAGTGTTTTTTAATTTTGATTCAATGATGGCAAGGTATTTTAATTCAACAGGTATTCCGTGTTTCGTGAAAATCTTTTCAATGGTGCTGAGCGATGCTTTGCTTTTTAATTTAACCGCATCAAGCATGGCACCATTCTTTTTCAAATATTCAGTTACAAAATTTGTAATGTATGATTGAGGTTTAATTTCAGGAGCAGTTATATTAGAGGAAACGGCAATTGAATCTTTTTCTGTTGCACTATAAGTTTTAAATGACATTGCCAGTGTCAAAACAGAAAATGCATAAAATGATTTCCAAAGAGTCTTTCTCATGATTGTGTTTTTCGTGAATAAAGGCCGACAGGAATCTGGATTTAAGAAAAAGCATGATGCTTAAAAATTTGAAACTAAAATTTGCAAAACAACTCCGGTGTCAGGTTATAGGTTTTTCGGTACCGTAATTGCGCATTCACCAATCTCATTCGAAGAGGCAAAACTATACTGCAACTACGGGTAATCATAGTAAACAGCCACCGTAAAACAACTATCGTGCCTTAATGAAATGACTATCACTTCACTAAATTTTCCCCAGTAAAAACCTCATAGACAATGTACGGGTGTAAGTATTTATCCGATATTTTTTTATATAAGTGATGGAATGATAATAAAATAAGAAAGGGGCGTTCCATGACGGACGCCCCCTGCTTTAGTAAAATGGTTTTTAATTTTTACCTGTCAATGATTTATTTTATTTTTTTAATCATTACATTTTTTACCTGGTAAACGCTGCTGTTGAGTGCATACACGACAGATTTTTTTGTTTTTCTGCTGTATACTTCAAAATGCAATGAAGTACTGCTTAATTCTTCAGCATCGAAAAGGAATCTTTTGGTAAAACTTACAGATTTAATATTCTCACTGTAAACCAGATTGCCATACTCGTCTTTAATAAAAATAGTGAACTCATCATTCAATACATCACTGGCTACATTCAGCTGAAATAGCTGATGGTCTTTAATATGCCCGATATAATTTAATTCGGCAGGTACTTCTTTACTGCCATTTGCCAGGGCTGCTGGTACACTTGCCAATGAGAACACTGTGATCAATGCGATTGCGATGAGACGATTGTTACTGAAAATCTTTTTCATAAATTTCGATTTAAAGGTTAATGATACTGTTTCAAAAAAAAAATTGAATGGTTGGCAACCGGGAAGCAAGCAAAAGATTGGGGCAAACAATAATAAGAGATGGCCGATAATATTACCTGTTGTATTTTTCCGTAAGGAAGCAGGTTAATTTGATAATGTAAATGTAGAAGGTATCTGTACAGGTTTCAAATCAACTTAAGTGCTTTTTGTGGATAGCCAATTATAAAATAAGTATAGTAATGCGTTAAGGATCAGCTTTCTGATTTAGGGACGCTGTTGATGTCCAAACGAAATTTTATTACTTAAGATTTGTAATATCAGCTTTTTTATAGATTGTTCAATATTATATAGCATCAAAATTGTTGTTTAAAAGTTGAATTTATTTTTTATGATTTTGAAATGATAGCTCATCTCTAAGAAGCTGTCTAAATTTTAAATTCCTGCCACGAATGCACGAATTGCCACGAATTTATCTGCATAAAGGATAAATTTTATTCCTGTTAATTCGTGCATTCGTGGCATTAAAAATTTACATGGCAATTTCTGAAATCGTTTTTAGACAGCTTCTAAGTGATTCTTCTCTTTTC
>JANOJO010000803.1:0-3026 GCA_031418795.1 Bacteroidota bacterium
AAATACCAGCAGAATAATAAACAGTAAAAGTAGTATCTGCTTTATCCTGTCATTAAATTTTATCATATTTCCGTGGCTTAAAATTGGCTATGCAAGATAAGATCAATAAATAATAGTTTGTCAAGGCATCTTTAACAAACATTCAGCTTCAAATTATTTGAAATTATTATTTACCTGATCAAAGTAGCCGTTCCCTTTTTATTAATAATCTTCCCATCAGGATCTTTTGCACGGATATACCATACAAATACACCGGCGGGTTGTTTCAAACCATTAACCAAACCATCCCAGCCTTCGTTTATTTTATTTGTTGAAAAAACTTTTTGCCCCCACCTGTTATAAACAGTAAACTCATCCAATGTAAACAGATATCCGAGAAATGGCCTCAACACATCATTAATACCATCGGCATTGGGTGTAAAACCAGTAGGGATATAAATATTATTTGCAGGCCGCACTTTTATAGTTACAGAATCTGTATCCGTACAACCTGAATTATTTGATGCACTTACAACATAAGTTATATCAGTTAATGGGCTTGCAACCGGATCGAAAACATTTGGATTGCTTAACCAGGTAGAAGGTGTCCAGTTAAATTGTGTGCCGCCACCGGTTGCCGATAGTTGTACGGTTTGGCCAATATCAATTGTTTGATCCGGCGATGCCTGAATGTCTAATAACTGCAAATCCAATTGCTGTGTAATAGAATCATCAAGACATGCTTTGGGCGTAATGATTTTTAATTTTACATTATATATTCCTGAACCGGGAAAAATGTGAACAGGTGATGCAGCATTGGAAAAACTGCCATCACCAAAATCCCATGAGTATTGAAAATTACCTGTTGGAAAAAATGTTGATGTGTTGGTGAACCTTACAAAACCAGAATCGCACCGGTTAATAAAACTAAAATCTGCATTTGCAGAAATGCCACCGGGAAAAACAATTAAACTTTTTTCAATAACACCACAATTGCCCGGCGAAGTAATGCTGAGTGTTACCGTATAAAATTGACCGGTGTTCAAATAATCATGAACAGGATTTTGCTGCACAGAAATATTCCCATCGCCAAAGTTCCAGTTGTACTGTGCACCCGGCAGATTTGTTTGTGCATTGAACTGTACAATGCAGGCACAACTGTCGGTGATTATATAATTAAAAACAGTATTCAGCGCAAGGTCGTTTACAGATGCAGGCAGGTTGAGACCGGAAAGCCCGGTCAGAGAAATTTTATCCAATTCAAAATTGCATCCAGCGCCTTTTACATTTGGATTACTTATCACACTCAGGTTAAATGTAGTTCTTGTAGCATAAATTTTATTATCAGGCCCCAGTTGCAATCCGTAAAATCCGGAAGATGCAGGTATGCCAATTTTTGATGCAGTGATTAATGCTGTACTTGCAAGTGTTGCTTCAAACTGATCTATTTCCCCGGTCTGTTCTTTCGTTACATATAAAAGTTTTGAATCAGGTGAATATTCGCAGGATAGATAACGGCTTGCCGGTGTGGAAATTTTTTTAGGATTTGAAAGAACACCTGTGCTGTTGTTAAAATCAAAGAGCTGAAAAAAATTAACGGAGAAAAAAATATCTGATTCTGCAAAATGAGTTTGACAAAGCTGTTTACCATCCGGACTTATTTTCATAGCGCCAAATCCCATATCGGGATGAACATTCATTACATCGCCAACATTTGAAACCACAGGGCCTGGCTGTAATCCATTGCATGTAATAAGAAAGGCACGGAAGCGGTTTGAATTTAAATCATTGGTGATAACCCACACATCTACCCCATTTGCATGACGGGCTGCAGTCAATCTTTCGCAGGATGGGGCATACAGCAAAATATTTTTTGTAATCACTTCTCCATTGCCATTATTCCGGTTTGTATTTACAATGGAATAACGATAACCGTTGGCAAAATTATTTTCAAATGCATCAGCAGTAAACACATAATAAAGACTGTCATTACCTGGCATGGGCACTATCACTGCAGTTTGAAAAGCAGAGTTGTGCCCAAGCATCCCTGTGCCATTGAGCATGGGTTGGTGAATTTTATTATAAATCGTTTCACCATTTGTATAAAAAAGTATGACGCCATTTTTATCGCAGATAGTTGCAGTTCCTTCGCTGGTGGTCATGGCGCTGTTGGAAATGGGATAGGGAAGATTATTACCAGCAAGAGGATTGAAACTGATGCCGGCTTCATTTCCAAAATACCAGATATTAGTTTGCTGCGCAAATGAAGAACCCGGGGAAATCATCAGGTACAAAAAAATTAAGATTGAACTCAGTCGCTTCATTATAAGTACAGCATTAATCAGAAAATTATCTCCTAAATCCTTTCAAAATTGAGTAGTGTCTCTGTTTGAATTTATTTTAAAATCTTCAATCCGTTAGAGTCTTGTCAATTCCGAGCCGAAGTCAATGATTCATTAAATTTAATGACTCTCAGCGAGGAATCTCATACAGCTATTACAGTTTGAGATTCCTCAACTATTTTTTCTTATTATAGAATGTGACTTAAATTCACCGTTTTCGGAATGACAAGACTCTGATAGTTTGTACAAAGGACTCCTTCGGAGAATTTTCAATCTGAGACACGACTCAAAATTGCCTCTTTTTTTTGAATTATCATTAAGAGATAACTTTGTGCGATAAATTGCAGAATTTTACGTTTATATGAAAAACCGCTGCTTTTGAATCTCAAAAGTCTGATACTATTTTTCGCTACCCTGCTGTTTGCTATCCTGCAAACTCATGCTCAGGTTCCTGTTGAGCAAAATAGACAATTACCTCCTGAACAACGCAAACCGGTTTCTAATATCCGCATAAAAAAAGTAGTGGTGAAAATGGATACACTTTATTTTGATACGCTGAGTATTATTCCAAAAACATTTTCCATTGCAAATATTAATGAAACAGCTTATTCACTTAACCTTCTTGATGCGTATTTGGTTTGGAAAAATTTACCTGATGTGGACAGTGTTGTTATTACATACAGGGTGTTTCCGTATAAATTAAAT
>JANOJO010000804.1:0-18310 GCA_031418795.1 Bacteroidota bacterium
CTTTTTATGTTCAACAAAATCCTGACTGGCTTTTACGGACTCACACCAGCAATATTCAAATAAGAGAAATGCAGAAAGGCATATTACCTATTCGGATTATTTGTCCCGGCCGTGTATATAGAAATGAAACCGTGAGTGCAAGAAGTCATTGTTTCTTTCACCAGGTAGAAGGATTGTATATTGATGAAAATGTTTCTTTCGCTGATTTGAAACAAACACTTTACTTTTTTGCAAAAGAAATGTATGGACAGGATGTTAAGATACGCTTCAGACCCTCCTACTTCCCCTTCACCGAGCCAAGTGCAGAAATGGACATAAGCTGTATGCTTTGTAAAGGCGAAGGCTGCAATGTGTGCAAGAAGACCGGCTGGCTCGAAATACTCGGCAGCGGTATGGTGCATCCGAATGTGTTATCAAACTGTGGAATAGATCCTGCCAAATACACAGGTTTTGCATTCGGCATGGGAATAGAAAGACCCGCCTTATTAAAATACGGCATCAACGATATTCGTCTTTTCAGTGAAAATGATGTGCGGTTTTTGAAACAGTTTACAAGTGCAGTATAAAAAAATTTTATTGTCTATCCCTTCAACCGCACAGACGCTTTTTACCACATAGGAACATAGAAACATAGTTTCACATAGATTTCTATGTGTTTTTCCCTATTGTGTTCTATATGTCTATGTGGTTCCATTAAAAAGTTGCCATATGCAAACAGTCACTATTTTTTTTAATACTTGCCTTTTAAAAATTATCCTCCTGGGTTCTCAACATCCGGAGTTTTTGCATTTGTTGTTTCTGTAATAATGGTTTTCTTACGCCAGCAAAAAAAAGCGGCTGCGAGAAATAGGATTATTGTAATATAAAGCCAGGGCGTAAACTCAACCCTGATTATATCATTGCCCAAATTTGATCCGAAACCATCCAGGTTATTATTTGCCTTGGAGCCGGTATTTAATTTTGAATCCCCTTTTATATTTATCATCATTATTATTAATGATACTGTAGCTAATGTACCAATAAAAGCAGCTAAAACAGAACGGCCTTTTACAAGAAAAGAAATAACAAAACCAAGTATTCCCAGGCCGAGTGCAGCAAGAGCAAACATATCAGGATCTCTTTTTTCTGATTTATTAGTTTTAGTTGTTTGATCCATTCCCATATTTCCGAAAATAGATTGATTCATGCTTTTATCCTCAACTGTAAAACCAGTAGCTAATTCAAAGCCTCTTACTTCTTTTAGGGTTGCATCACCACATTTAATGTCAACGAATGGCAATAGAAATAACAGTACTCCTGCAAGAAAAGAAATAGACCCAGGCCAGAATGATGAACGATTGCCTGAAGTAACAGGCACAGCGGCTGGTGTTGGTTGGTTGGCTTCCATATTTAAAAATTTCCATTAAAGTAATTAATTCTGCTGATTTCACCACATACCTTTATCCTTATTATCAAATAAACTCCAAAATGATCCAAAAGATTTGCATCTGCGGCGCCGGCACCATGGGCAGTGGGATAGCGCAGGCTACTGCTTCAGCAGGTTTTTATACCATATTATATGAACTAAATGATGAAGTACTTGAAAAAGCAAAAACTTCTATTGAAAAAAATCTGCAAACACTGGTAGAAAAAAATAAGATTACTGCTGAAGCAAAGGAAAGCACTCTGAATAATCTTCATTTTACAAACGATCTTTTTCAATGTCTCGCTGATGTGGTGATAGAAGCCATCATTGAAAAACCAGAAGCCAAGATTATTTTATTTAATCAACTGGCAGAGATCAATCATAGTGAAACCGTTTTTGCAAGCAATACTTCTTCGCTTTCTGTTACTGAAATTGCCAGGGGAGTTAAAAATCCTGAGCGGGTGATCGGTATGCATTTTTTCAACCCGGCAACCATTATGAAATTAGTGGAGGTGGTAAATTCAAGATATACAAACGAACAAACCACAAATATCATCGTTGATTTAATCAAAGAAATGGGAAAGACAGCGGTACTTTGCAAAGATTCACCCGGGTTTATTGTAAACCGTGTAGCAAGGCCTTATTATATTGAATCATTGAGGTTGGTTGAAGCAGGCATTGCAGATTTTTCTACTATCGATTCTTTAATGGAGTCAACAGGCTTTAAGATGGGACCATTTAAACTCATGGATCTTATCGGTAATGATGTGAACTATGCCGTAAGCTGTTCTATTTATGATCAACTGAAAAAACCTGAGCGGTTAAAACCTTCAACCATTCAAAAAGAAAAAGTTGAAAAAGGCGAATTGGGAAGAAAAACAAAAAAAGGCTATTACAATTATTGATTTCAGTTTGGCAATTTCGGATTTGTTTAAATAATCAATTATCGGTAAATCTGCAATCTGAAATCTAAAATCTAAAATCTGAAATGATTCTTGTTACAGGCGGCACAGGTTTTATCGGAGCTTATATAATCAAGGAGCTTGTTGAAAAAGGTTATCCTGTCCGTGCCATACGCCGCAGCACCAAACTTCCTTTTTTTATTTCCCCTGATATTTTTAATAAAGTAGAATGGGTGGATGGTGATGTGTTGGATGTAATTGCATTAGACGATGCCATGAAAGGTGTGGAAGCAGTTATTCATTCAGCAGCAGTTATTTCTTTTTTAAAAAAAGAAAGAAAAAATATGTACAGCGTAAATACTGATGGCACGGCTAATGTGGTGAATCTTGCTATTGAAAATAATGTAAGACGAATCATTCATATCAGTTCTATTTCAGCAATAGGCAGAACGGCTAACGGTGATCATGTAACTGAAGAAAAAAAATGGGAAGTGAGTAAACTCAATACACATTATGGTATCAGTAAGCACAAAGCAGAAATGGAAGCATGGCGTGGCTTTGGTGAAGGATTGAATGGAGTGATCATTAATCCCAGCACTGTACTTGGCTTTGGCGACTGGCACAATGGTAGCTGTGCTATTTTCAAAAATGTGTATAAGGAATTTGGCTATTATACAAAAGGTGTAAATGGTTTTGTTGATGTGGAAGACGTAGCAAAGCTTGCTGTATTATTTTTAGAAAGTAATATCACTGAAGAACGTTTTATCCTTTCAGCAGAAAACAGGGACTTTCAATGGCTGCTGAATACAATGGCTGAAGGGTTTGGTAAAAAGAAACCAACCAAAGAAGCTTCTGCTTTATTAAGCGGACTTGCCTGGCGTTTAGAAAAAATAAAATCTATGATTACCGGGCACAAACCATTGCTTACAAAAGAAAGTGCTAAGCTTGCAAGAACCAAAACATATTGGCAAAACGATAAACTACTCAAGGAAATGCCGGGCTTTTCCTTTACGCCATTAGAAGAAACAATCAGGAAAGCCTGCAGCAAATATGAAAATGCGGTACACAACTTGCAACTAAAGAAATAGGAACACTATCTTTATCTGGTAATACTTTATTCTATGAACTACAGATTTTTTTTATCCTTACTTATTTTTTTTCCTGGTTTATTATTCAGCCAGAATTTTTCTGTGTCTGGAAAAGTGATTGACTCTGCAACAAAAGAACCGCTTTCTTTTACATCAGTTTTTTGCCAGAATACCACACAGGGCACTGCAACCAATAAAGAAGGTAATTTTTATATGAGCCTGAAAGAAGGCGGTTATGATCTTATCATTACTTATACCGGATATAAATCCCAACTGATCCGCATCAGCCCCGAAATAAAAACCACCGATCTGCTGATTGAAATGGTGAAAGAAGAAAAAAGTATTGAGGAAGTGGTGATTCGCAGCAGCAATGAAGTAAAAAATGGCTGGGAAAAATATGGGCAATTCTTTTTAGAAAATTTTATTGGCTCCACTCCTTTTGCTTCGCAGTGTACTTTAATAAATCCTGAAGTGCTGAAGTTTTATTATTTCCGCAAATCAGACAAACTGAAAGTACTGGCTGAAGAACCATTGATAATTTCAAACTATGCACTGGGCTATAATCTCCGGTATAATCTTGATTCATTTCTTTTTCAATACAAAAATGATATATGCAGTTATCTTGGTTTTTGTTTTTATGAGGAAATGAATGGCAGTGATGATAGTGTAAAGCTTTGGAAAAAGAACCGTGAAAAAGCTTACTACGGCAGCCGGTTGAATTTTATGCATAGTTATTTTGACAGCTCAATAACTGAAAACGGTTTTATTCTTTCTGTACTTGACGAAAACGATGATAAAAAATTTAATAAGATTTCCAGCCCCTATGATACGGCCTTTTATACCCCGGTGGACAGCGTGCAGGAAATAGATATATTTTATCCGGGACGCATCAGCATTACCTATACCAAACAATTTCCGGAAAATGAATACCTGAAAAAATATAAACTGCCAAAGGATATAAGTATGCAAACATCTTATATTGATATGCTGGATATTATTACCATAAAACAGAATGGTTATTATTATAATCAGAAAGACTGGATCAACTACGGCTATTGGAGCTGGAAAAATATTGCCGACCAGGTGCCGAATGATTATGTAGCCCCTTCCTAACCTTCCCCGAAAGGGAAGGAAATCATCACACAGCCCTTGCTATTCGATTATACTTATTATTATTTACGTTTTCAAAAAAGAAAATTATTCTCATCCAGTTTTCATAACGGTTTAAAAAAAGAAATTAGAATTCAACTATCAGGTTTGTGCGGATGCTAAGCCTCCCCTTCGGGGAGAGCTTGTCCCGACAATTCGGGATTTGGTGGGGCTGCCATCACCTTTTCCCACAACTGCGGAATCCGCTTTATCCAAACAAACTCTTTCATTTTTTCTCTTGCTTCTTCCACCGGTGATCCAAAATAAACTTTGCCACCCTCAATAGAATTTTTTACTCCACTCTGTGCATACACGACAGCGCCTTTGCCAACAGTAAGAGTTTTGCTTACACCTACCTGTCCCCAAAGAATTACTTCATCTTCAATTTTTGTTGCACCAGCAATTCCAACCTGCCCGGCAAACAAACAATTTTTACCAACTTCGGTATCATGACCAATATGTACAAGGTTATCAATTTTAGTACCAGCGCCAATAATTGTATCGCCGCTTACACCACGGTCTATTGTACAGTTAGCTCCTATTTCCACAAAATTTTCAATAACCACGCGGCCGCAACTGTTCATCTTTTTATAATGAACATCGCGGTTGGTTTTTTTATTATAATAAAATGCATCGCTGCCGATTACAGTGCCGGCTTGTATGATTACATGATCACCAATAATACAATGATCAAGAATAGTTACATTGGGATGAATGATACAATTTTTTCCAATACGAACATAATTGCCGATAAAAGCATGGGGCATGATGGTGGTGTCTTTGCCAATAACAGCAGTGTCGCTTATAGATTTTGCTGAAGGAGTGAATGGCCGGAAATGATTCACCAATTTCAAATACGCTTCAAACGGATCGGGTACAATCAATAAAGATTTTCCCGCAGGGCAATCTGTTTTTTTATTTATGATAATAAATGTGGCAGCTGAATTTATACAAGTGTCATAATACTTTGGATGGTCAACAAAAGCAATATCACCTGCTTTTACTTTATGAATTTCATTGATGCCGGTTGCAGATGCATCGCTGTTACCGGCAATCTCTGCCTGAATAAAATCAGCAATCCATTGTATGGAAATTGGTTTGTCAAATTGCATAAAAAAATAATTTGTTCAAAGGTAAACAGCTTTGTACTGGCAGATAAAAAAGAAATGAATGAGGACCATCTCAATCTGTAAAAGAAATTTTTATCCGTTTTGTTTCATTAGAGAATCTTTTCCATTGGAGAAAATCAAAAAAATAATTTTTATCAGTGAAGACCACAAGTTTGATTTTTATTGATTGTTTATTTAAAACATACAACGATTGTTTGATGATTATGTTCTATTATCCACAACAATAGTGAGAATGTGAATAAAATTGTATGCAATTATTTTTAAGTTAGGAAAATTTGTTATTAATATTGTGAAGGGAAATTTATTTCCCGGTACTTACTAACCCATCCACATATTTCTCCGCCGGTTCTCCGGGGGAGATTTTTTTTACTCTTGTCTCCGCCAAATGCATAGAAAAAGAAAATTCATTTTAAAATTTAATTGTTAAGTAAGCAACTGATAACTTATCAATTAAATCAACTGGTCAATTTTTTTTTACAATACCTTTACTTCAATCAAAAAAAAATTCATGCTGAAATCAATGACCGGTTTTGGACGAACCGAAAAAAATGTTGGTGATAAAACTTTTTTAGTTGACATAAAATCGCTGAACGGAAAGCAATTTGAATTGCAACTGAAACTTCCTGCTTTTTTAAAACCATTTGAATTTGATATACGCCGCATTCTTTCTTCCCGGTTGGGCCGGGGCAGTGTTGATTGTTCTATCAGTCTTAAAGAATCAGGCCAAACCAAACCGGTATCAATTAATATAGAACTTGCTAAAGCATATTTTCAACCATTGTCAGATTTATCCAAAGCACTCAATCTTGATCCCTCACATATTCTCAGTACACTGGTAAAGTTGCCGGAAGTAATAACGCCAACCGGCGAAACTTTGACTGGTGAAGAATGGGATGAATTTGAAAAAGTAATCTTTGCTGCTATTGAAGATCTAAATATTCACCGCCTTGATGAAGGCAGATCATTGGAAAAAGATTTAATGCTGCGTATAGAAAATATAAGAAAGCAGGAAGATGAAATACTTAAACTTGAACCAAGAAGACAGCAGTCTATCCGCGAAGGCATTACCAAACTGCTGGAAGAAAATGTGGGCAAGGAAAATTATGATAAAAACAGGCTGGAGCAGGAGTTGATTTATTATATAGAAAAAATTGATATCAGCGAGGAGCAGGTAAGGTTAAAAAATCATTGTGATTATTTTATTTCTGTACTGAGCGAACCCGATGAATCAAAAGGCAAAAAGCTTTCCTTTATTTTACAGGAAATAGGCCGTGAAATAAATACAACCGGCGCCAAAGCTTATGATGCTGATATACAAAAATGCGTGGTGGTAATGAAAGATGAACTTGAAAAAGCAAAAGAGCAAATATTGAATGTGCTGTAAGAAGCCGTGAGCTAATAGCTACGAGCTATGAGACTTTATAAGAACACTACTTTATTACATTTAAAAAAATTGAAAATTATTAAGCATATTCGATTTTATTTGCTCGCAGCTATAGTCTCGCAGCTCGTAGCTGTTTCCTGCACTACTATCGATCTATATGAAAAAAATATTTCTATTCCCGGTCAGGAATGGAAAAGCGGTTTCAAACCTGAATTTACTTTTATCATAAAAGATACAGCCGCAAACTACCAGGTTTATTTTATTATCCGTCATACAGAAAAATACAATTACAATAATATCTGGATAAACCTGTACTCACAACCACCCGGCGATACAATGCATAAAGCACCTTATGAATTGCAACTGGCTACAAATGAAAAAGGCTGGCTTGCTTCAGGCATGGATGATATATATGAACACCGGCTGAAACTGACAGATGCTATTCCATTAAAAGCAGGTGAATATAAACTGAGCCTGGAGAATATTATGCGGGAAGACCCTCTGCAGCATGTGCTGAATATTGGTATGCGTATTGAAAAAAAACAATAATGCCTTTTTATGGCTCTTCTACCCGGTAAAAAATTAAAATCTATCACCCTTATTTACTGGTTGCTGCTTATCTATATTGTTGCTGCGCTTGTGTGGTGGTTTATTAGTTTAGAAAAACAAAACCTGGAAATGAGAGATCTCCGGCTAAAAGCATTTTCATCGCAACAAAACTTAATGACCCCGGAACTGTTTAATGATAATATCAAAAACATCCACAGTCAATATCAAAGAAACTATACTAAATACCTGGCAGAAGGAATTACGTTTCTCATACTCATACTTATTGGTGCCTCATTCGTGTACAGGGCTGTTCGCCGTCAATTCAAACTTCAGCAACAACAACAAAATTTTATGATGGCCATCACCCATGAATTAAAAACACCTATCTCTGTTGCCCGGCTGAATTTAGAAACATTGCAGAAACATAACCTGGATGAAGCCAAACAAAAGAAACTTATTCAAATGACGCTGCAGGAAATATCCCGGCTAAATACACTCACAAATAATATTCTTATTTCCTCTCAGTTAGATGGAGGAGGATATATTATTTCAAAAGAAGAACTTGATTTTACTTCTCTTGTTAAAGATTGCATGCAGGAGGCAAAACACCGCTATCCTGAAAAAACATTTATTGAAACACAAGAACCCGAAATAGATATTGCCGGGGATTCACTACTGCTGCAATTGATGATAAACAACCTTATTGAAAATGCAGTAAAATATTCTCCAAAAGAAAAACCTGTTACCTGTTTATTAAAACAAGAAAATAAAACTGTCCGCCTGAATATAATTGATGAAGGAAGTGGTATTGCAGATGAAGAGAAAAAAAAGGTGTTTGATAAATTCTACCGGATAGGAAATGAAGCCACAAGAAAAACACAGGGAACAGGGCTTGGCCTTTACCTGTGCCGTAAAATTGCCGCTGATCACAATGCCGGCATTACAGTGACAAACAATACCCCCTCCGGCTGTAATTTCGCTGTCACATTTTATATTTAATTCATGAACAGGGAAAACAATAAAGGATCCATATTACTGGTAGAAGATGAAGAAAATCTGCATGAAGCGCTTAAGTTAAATCTTGAACTTGAAGGATACGAGATTTCATCTGCGTATGATGGCGCTTCAGCGCTTAAAATTTTCAACGGAGAATATTTTGACTTGCTCATCCTGGATATAATGTTGCCTGAAATTGACGGTATCAGTGTAATTGAAACCATCCGGTTAAAAAATAATGAAGTGCCTATATTGATCCTTAGTGCAAAAAATAACAGCGCAGACAGAGTGCTGGGTTTAAAAAAGGGAGCAGACGATTATCTTGCGAAACCATTTAACCTTGAAGAACTTTTATTGCGTGTGAGTAAACTTATTGAAAAGAATAAAAAGCTTCAGGACAAAGAAACAATTGGTCAAACTTATTCTTTTGGAAATAATTCCATAGATTTTAAAGCACAGGAAGCCGTTACATTTAATGCAGAGAAAATTCAATTAAGCAAAAAAGAAGTCATGCTCCTCAAGCTGCTTATCGAAAATAAAAATGAAGTGGTGCCCCGGGAAAAAATATTACAGTCAGTTTGGGGCTACAATGTTTATCCTACCACACGGACGATTGATAATTTCATACTCAGCTTCCGTAAATATTTTGAAGAAGACAGCCGCAATCCCAAATATTTTCATTCCGTAAGAGGCGTTGGCTACAAATACAGTGAATAATATTTTTTCTATTTATGGTTTAGAAACAAAACTGATGTACCTGGCAGCGCCAAGGGTAATCAGCAGTTGCGCCAATCCATAAGTGAGCATTGTAATGATGCCGGCATATTCAAAAGGCTGGTAAAATCTATTGATGGCAAGTACTGAGTCGGAAGCCACAAAAAATAAGGCACCAATCACCATCAACTTTCCGGCTTCTTTGTTTTTTATAAATAAAGCATGTAATGCAAGCAAAAACATGACACTGATAATGAAACCATAAACTCTTACAGCCCAAAGCATTTCACCAAGATGCGGATTCAGCAAGTACATTAACCCGCCATAATAAACCAGCACCGGAACTATAAGTGGCCATTTAAGCTTTAATCTTTCTCCCGATTGTATTTTTTTAAAAAAGATGATATAAAAAATATGTGCAATCAGAAATGCAATTAACCCAAATAAAAAGAAATTTTTATCAAATGAATCAAACATCAGCAGCACATCACCCAGCCATGAAAAAGCAAGGGCGGCTGTAATAAATTTCTTTACGCCGTTATTTATCCCGGCTGTTGCTGATAAAAAATAAATGATAAGTGCAATTACCACCAGCGGTTTGGCTACATAAATTAGTGTTTCATTTTTTAAATAAACACCAATCAGATCTGCAACCAGGGTAAGAGCAAAAACAATTAACCAGTTTTTTTTCATGCTCTTAGTTTTGAGGTTCTATCCATGCTTCATTTTCTTTCAGCAAATTGATCAACTCATCTACTGCAACTTCACTGTTTACATTTCGTTTCATTATTTCTTTGCCTTTATAAAGAGTAATTTTTCCTGTACCACTGCCCACATAACCAAAATCAGCATCAGCCATTTCGCCGGGGCCATTTACAATACAACCCATAATGGCAATCTTCAAACCTTTAAGGTGATGAGTACGGAAACGAATCTTTGCTGTAGTTTCCTGCAAGTCAAATAAAGTGCGGCCGCAACTGGGGCAACTTATATATTCTGTTTTTGAAATTCTTGTTCTTGTTGCCTGAAGTATTCCAAAGGCAATTGAATTCATCAGCCGGTAATCTGTGCTAATATTTTTATTCATAAAATGATGGCCAAAACAAACGCCATCACAATAACCATCCAGCAACAATGCACCCGCCTCCACTGAATAATGTATAAGGCTTTCTTCCATATTACTATCACTGCTGTCACAAATTATGATTGCAGGGTTTTTAATTTCCTTTTGCGCCATTTCTATAAACATGCTGCGGATACTTTGCATTGCATTTTTATTTGTACTGCTTAAGCAAATAACAGCCGTATTGTCTTTTCTTAATTTATCAAATAAACTGTTCATATCAGGTTGCATGTATCCCTGGGAAAAACAATCAAGCATTATAAAATTCAGGCGGGATGATTTTTCAAGAGTTTCATCCATGTACTGATTTCCATCTAAAATAGGAAAGCATTTTTCTTTATCCGCAGCCGCAAGCCATGATTTATGATAAAGTATAACCTTCAATGTTCCCGGCAATGCAAAACCTATTTGCTGATTTAGAGTAAAAATATAATCAGCCGCTGCATCGCTTATATTCCATTTATCGCTGGCTTCATCATAAGTGTAACCAATATTTTGTAAATGTACTGGTGTGAGTTTGTCAATTTTACTTAAGTCAGCAATAACCACCGGCACATGTTTGCCACCAATATTATCAACAGAAAAAGTTTCCCTTCGCTGATAATGAAAAGGATCGAATGAAATTTTCGAAATATCAGAATCTTCGAAGCCCCTTTCCTTCGGAGAGAGGTTTGGGGAGAGGCGTTTTACTATATCTCTGCACACCGGTATTTCCAGTTCAGGATCTTCAGTTAATGACACACGGATGGTATCGCCGAGGCCATCTTCCAATAAAGCGCCAATACCAATTGCACTTTTTATTCTTCCATCTTCTCCATCTCCTGCTTCTGTTACTCCAAGATGAAGCGGATAACACTCTGTAAATTCATCGTGCATGGTTTTTATCAGCAGCCTGTATGCCTGCACCATTACCTGCGGATTGCTGCTCTTCATGCTGAGTACAATATTGTGATAGCTTTCATTTCTTGCAATGCGCAAAAACTCCATGGCACTTTCCACCATACCTATTGGCGTATCGCCATAGCGGCTCATGATGCGGTCACTTAATGAACCATGATTGGTGCCAATGCGCATAGCGGTTCCATACTCCTTACATATTTTTACCAATGGAGTAAACCTTTCACGGATGCGATCAATTTCTTCTGCATAATCTGCATCGGTGTATTCAATCAGTTCAAATTTTTTTTTATCAACATAATTGCCGGGGTTCACTCTTACTTTCTCTACAATCCTGGCAGCAATTTCTGCAGCATTGGGGGTAAAATGAATATCCGCAACCAATGGAGTATGATAACCTCTTTTTCTTAATTCATTTTTTATATGAAGAAGATTTTCAGCTTCGTTTTTTGATGGTGCCGTGATGCGAACCAACTCTGCTCCAGCTTCAATGCAACGAATACTTTGCTCTACAGTGGCTATCGTATCCATCGTATCCGTTGTTGTCATAGTTTGCACACGGATGGGATGAAAATTTCCAAGAAGCAGATCGCCAATCTTTACTTCTTTTGTTTTTAATCTTTTGTATTCCGTTAATGATTCGCAATAAAGCTGCATAATTTAAAATCTGTTTGAATCAACAGCAAAACTAATAAAGAATGATGGGCAGGTGCTGAATTAAATTTTTTACCGCTATTACATTTTACCTTGTAAAAAACCAAGCTGATTGAGAATTCCTTTAAGTATGTTCATACGTATTGCAGGAATATCAGCATCCGGGTCTGATGATTCAAAATTTAATACAAAAAAGCAGGGATGATTATTTTCCTCCACCCAACCAACAATCCATGCAAGATGATTTCCGTTTTCATTTTTACCCCAACCTGTTTTGTACCCCAACCTGTAATTGGCATTGTTTTCAAAAAGCATGGCACGTTTTACAATCTCCTGGTTTATTTTAAAAAAAGGCAGTTGGCCGAAGTATAATTTTTTCACCAACCCAAGTTCTTCATCAGGTGTTATTTTTAAAGAATTGTCTAACCAGAAACTATCAATGCCTGTAGTAATTTTTTTAGAACCATAACCAATACTGTCTAACCAAAACTGCATTCTTTCTTTTCCAATCCGACGCGCCACTTCCTGGTAATAGGGAACACTGGATACCCGGAATGCTTCATACATGGTTAAATCTTTATTCCAGCTTTCTACACTACGGTTCACACTATCCCATTTTATCATCATGCTGTCATTTACAATTTTTCCTTCCTGCAGGCCAATGAGTGAGTTGACGATTTTAAAAGTAGATGCCGGCAGGTAACTGCTATCCCGGTATCTTTTCAGGTTATAAAATGTAAATTCATTTGAAGCATTATTATAAAGTCCAAAGCATCCCTGCACTTTGTTTTCATCAAAGTATTTTTTCAAACTATCATCTTCCTTGAAATTTTTAGGAGAACAGGTAACAAATAATAAAGCAATGCATGCCACAACAACAATTTTTAACATGTAAAATAATTTTTGGTTTAATAAGTCCCGAATGAGAATGGGCACAGGCGGCAAAGGTAAGCGGTGCCGGTTTTATTCATGCCGGATTAAGTTCAGGTAACAGGCTAAAATAAAAAACTCTGCAATTGCGAAGTTTATCAATAAATAATATTAGCGGAATAATTACAAGTAAATACCATTCTTCAGCTTCTGGTGCTTTACACCATGACAATCTCTTTTTGTTGCGGCACATGAGGTAAACATGGCAGCCATTAATGATCCTGCTAACAGGACGAACATCAGTTTTTTCATACTTGTTTTTTAAATTAGGTGAATTAAAAACTGGTATTCAAAGGAAGGGATTGGAAATAATTGGTGTTTCAGAGGGGAGAACGAAAATACTGTGCCATAATTGTAAATCATAACAATTGTAACAATATTTATTTTAGCTTTATGAATTATTGACAGAAATCAGGGGAAGAATCGTAGATCTCCTAAAATGTAAACACAATTCATTCAACTTAAAAAAATTACTTATGAAACTTTTTTTTATTGCCGCATTTACCAGTACCGTTCTTTTTGCCTGTAACAGTGATAAAAAAGCAGGAGATGTTACTCTTAAAAATAAAGACGGCGAAACCGTTACCATTAATACAAATGATATGATGAATGCCGCTAAAGAAATGAAAGACCGAAATGAAGAACTTCAAAAGCTTACACCGCTTTCTTTAGATGAACTGAAAGCCCTGTTACCAACCGAAATAATGGGAGCGGCCCGGGATAATATGGAAGCAACAAAAATGGCCGGCCTTGCAAATTTTTCAAAAGCAGATTATAAAATGAATGACTCCACTGATATTACTTTAACAGTGTTTGACTGTGCCGGCACCGCTGGCGCTGGTTATTACAATGGAGCTTTTATCGGCTTAATGAATTATGAAATAGATAATGAAAGAGAATACACCAAAACTACAGAGTTCAACGGCGATAAAGCAGTTGAAACATGCCGCAAAGACCGTAATGATTGTGAATTTATGTACTTCGCCGGAGAAAGATATCTTGTTCAGTTAAAAGGCGACAATGTAGGAATTGATCAGTTAAAACAGGTAGCCGGTGGATTGAATATTAAATAAGAAAAGTTATTTATCCTGAATAAAAAGGCGTTCAACTTTATTGAACGTCTTTTTTTATATATAAATATGTATCCCTTGCAGAAGTCCATTATTTCAATACACTCAGATCCTTCCCAATTTTTGTAAACCCTGCAATGGCTTTATCCAAATGATGCTGTTCATGTGCTGCACTTAATTGTACTCTTATCCTTGCCTGGCCTTTTGCCACCACAGGAAAAAAGAATCCTATTACATAAATTCCTTCTTCCAAAAGTTTGGCTGCAAAATTTTGAGCAAGCACAGCATCGTATAGCATGATAGGTACAATAGGATGCTCACCCGGTTTAATATTAAATCCTGCTTCTGTCATTTTAGTTCTGAAATATTTTGTATTGAACTCCAATTTATCTCTTAGCTCAGTTGTTTCAGTAAGCATTTCTAATACCGCAATTGATGCGCCGGTGATTGATGGAGCAAGAGTGTTACTAAATAAATACGGTCTTGATTTTTGGCGAAGCATCTCAATGATTTCTTTTCTGCCACTGGTAAATCCGCCGCTTGCTCCGCCCAATGCCTTACCCAATGTGCCCGTGATAATATCAATCCGTCCCTTTACACCACGGTATTCATGTGTACCCCTTCCGGTTTTTCCTAAAAAACCAGTTGAATGACATTCATCTATCATAACCACTGCATCATATTTATCAGCCAGGTCACAAATTTTGTCAAGTTGGGCAATGGTGCCATCCATGCTGAAACTTCCATCTGTAACAATAATCCTGCTGCGGCAGGCTGCTGCCTCTTTTAATTTTATTTCAAGATCATCCATATTATTATGTTCATACCGGTAGCGCTGAGATTTACACAAACGAACACCATCAATAATACTTGCATGATTGAGAGCATCAGAAATTATTGCATCTGCTTCATCAAAAAAAGGCTCAAACAAACCACCATTCGCATCAAATGCGGCTGCATATAATATAGTATCCTCTGTGCCTAAAAACTCAGAAAGTTTTTTCTCCAGTTCTTTATGAATATCCTGTGTGCCGCAAATAAATCTTACACTGCTCATGCCATAGCCGTGAGAGTCTATTGTTTTATGTGCTGCTTCTATTACTTTGGGATGTGATGACAGGCCGAGGTAATTATTGGCACAAAAATTCAAAACCGTTTTTCCACCCACTGTTATTTCCGGTCCTTGCTGGCTGGTTATTACTCTTTCAATTTTATACAAGCCAGCGGTTTTTATTTCCTCCACTTCTTTACCAATCCTGCTTACAAAATTTTCATTCATAACCTGTATATTAATGAGCAAATATAAATAAGAGATGCCCGGTTGAATCATTGCCGTGCTCTTCAATCCCTATTTTACGCATTTTGCCATTTAAATGACACTAATCGTCTAAACTATTTCGGGCAGGGGTTAATGATAATTTAAATTTACTGTAACATTTTGAAGAATAACTTCGTCAAATGATGAAACTGACTTCTATGCAAAGAAAATTTCTAGTAAAAGCGGCACTGGTTCTTTTGCTTTTTGCTGGCTGCTTTTTTGTGCTATGGGCTTCTTCAGGTGCTGCTAATGCTCAAAAAGAATGTACAGAGTCTCTGGAAGAAAGTTGCAAAAAAGGCGATACCAACTCATCTTCCGGCGAAATGATTTGGGAAACTCTCTCTCACCAGTTTTTTTCTGCCACAGAAATTTCTAATTGACTTCCAGCATATTTATCTCAAAAAAATCAAGTTTGAACTGTAACATTTGAGTCAGTTAAGCGTATTATATTGCAAAGCTGGCCTGTTAATTACCTTTACCTGCAGAAAGAATCCAGCTGTTTACCTGTACTGCGAAGCTGAGAGATTAATGAAGAATTTTGATCAAAACCAGGAAACGGACTTCTAAACCAAACCAGCGAAGGAGTATGACTGAACGGGAATACAATGAATGTGTAACCAATTATGCAGATAATGTATATCGCTTTATCCTGAAAAACCTCAGGCATGAAGAGGATGCCCGTGATGTGGTGCAAACCAGTTTTGAAAAAATGTGGATTCACCGGGAAGAGATAGATGCCACAAAAAGCAAGTCATATCTTTTTACAGTGGCTTACCGGCAGATGATTGACCATATAAGAAAAATAAAAAGGATACAATTGAAAGATGAATTTAATGAAGGCACGAAAGTGCAGAACAAGCCGGCAAATAACCTGAAGAAAATTCTGGATGAAGCCCTGGCCAGGTTAAGTGAAACACAAAGAACATTGGTTCTTTTAAAAGATTATGAAGGATACAGCTACGGGGAAATAGGGCAGATTACTAACCTGAGCGAAAGCCAGGTAAAAGTATATCTGCACAGGGCAAGGGTACAGTTGAAAGAATATTTGGTAAAAATTGAAAACGTAATATAAAAAAGTTATGAGCTTTTAGCTGCGGGCTATGAGCAAAAGAATATGAATATTAATCGCCATAATTACGAAGAGTTTTTTGTCCTGTACTGGGATGATGAACTTGCTGCTGAACAGAAAAAGCAGGTGGAAAATTTTGTGCAGGCAAATACTGACTTACAGGAAGAATTCCGTTTGTTTGGCGAAACACGATTTTCACCTGATGCAGCTATTTTATTTAATGAGAAAGAATTTTTATTAAACGAAAAGAATTCTTTTATAAATTTTTCGAATTATCCCGAACGGCTTCTTTCTTATATTGATGATGAGTTGAATTCTGTTGAAAAGAATATTTTTGAAATATTTGTTGAGCAGCATCCAACTGTAAAGAAGGAGCTTTCTGTTTTATTAAAAACAAAATTTCAGCCCGAAGCAGAAATTATTTTCACGGATAAATCTGTTCTATACAGAAGGGAAGAAAAAGTAAAAGTGATTGGAATATATTGGAGAAGGCTGGCGGTAGCGGCTATTATTCTTCTGATGGCCGGCCTGGTTACATTTAGAGTAGTAAACAATAACAAGAAAGACGGAAAGCCGGACTTTGTTAATATTAATACTCCTGTAATAAAGAAGGAAATTCCAATTAACCCGGATGGGGTTTTGCCAAAACAAGATCAAAAACTACCTGAACAAAAACAAGTTGAGGATAAAAAGTTAAAACAGCCTTTGTTAGAAAATCTGCCAGATGAAAATTCTGTTGTTATAAAGAATACCGAGAATAAAAATAATTTGCCGAAAGAAAAAAATAACGTTGATAAATCTTTGATTGCAAATAACAGTACAACAAACCAAACGGAAGAAACAGGTTTTACTGAAATTGAAAAAGCAAATAATAGTGATGCAGCAATTGCTCAGGTTGAAAAAAAGGATCCGCTTTTTAATAATTCAACTGTAACAAATAAAACTTCTCCTACGTTAGCTAAATATGACCCTGATGAAGGTTCGGTTCCGGTAAAAGAAAAAGAAGACAAAGGCGGTCTTAAAGGATTACTAAGAAAAGCAACAAGAGTATTTGAACACCACACCAATATAAAAACCACAACTGATGACAACAAACTGCTGGTGGGAGTATTTGCAGTATCATTAAAATAATTTTATTAAGGTTAAATCAAATTTACACATGAAAAGGATTTTACTTATGTGCATGACAGCTTGTGTGTTTACTACAGGCTTTACACAAGACGAACAAAAGGAAAAGAATGACACCATCCGGATTGGCGGAATGATTATTGTAAAAAAACCCGGCAGCAAAAGCCGTGAAATTTTTACAGGCAATGACACACTGAAAATACCAAGCCGTAAAAAGAAAAATGAAAACCTGAGCACCAACTGGTGGATAGTGGATCTGGGATTTTCTTCTTTTAGTGACAAAACAAATTATGCTTCTGCCGCAGCACAATCTTTTGCCCCGGGCATTACTAGTGATTGGCTTGATCTGCGTGCAGGAAAATCAAGAAACGTGAATGTTTGGTTTTTTATGCAGCGGCTGAATATGATAAAGCATGTGGTGAACCTGAAATATGGAATGGGGCTTGAGCTTAACAATTACAGATTTGATGATGAAACAATTCGTTTTCAAAAAAATCCAACACAGATTTCGAAAGACATTGCACTTGCCGGAGCTAAGAAAAATAAACTGGCGGTTGACTATTTTACTGTGCCCATGATGCTGAATTTCAATTTTACTCCAAACAAAAAAGAAGGATTTGGATTCAGCGCCGGTATCAGTGCAGGCTATTTATACAGTGCCAGGCAAAAAACAAAGCTGGCCGATAATAAGGATAAACTTCATAATGATTTTGACCTGAAACAATGGAAAATTTCCTATGTGGGTGAGTTGATGATTGGCCCTGTAAAACTTTATGGCAGCTATGCATTTGAAAATATGTGGGA
>JANOJO010000805.1:0-1824 GCA_031418795.1 Bacteroidota bacterium
ATGAAAGGAAATGGGAAAATATCGGAGTCAATCTTAATTTCCGCCATGTATATGATAGTACAGGAAAAGAATTTACTGCTGATGTTGATTATCTCACATACAGCAGCAGGAATACACAGGATTTGGTAAATGCATATTATGGCCCTACCGGAATTCCTATTATGAAAGCTGATACGCTTTTGGGAAATCTGCCACAGGATATAAATATTTATTCTGCAAAGGCTGACTATGTGCACCCGTTGAAAAAAGGAGCAAAATTTGAAGCCGGAGTAAAAATAAGTTTTGTAAAAACTGATAACAATGCAATTTATGACAGCTTGAATTATGGAGTAAGGGTAAAGGATATTGGCCGCAGCAATCATTTTATTTACCAGGAAAATGTAAATGCAGTTTATGTGAACTACAGCAAACCATTCACTAAAAAATTGTTTGGCCAGTTAGGTCTTCGGGTAGAAAATACAAATTCAAAAGGCAACCAGGTGACAACCGGTGTAAAATTTGACCGGGCTTACACACAACTTTTTCCAACAGCATTCCTTCAATATAAAGCAAATGAAAAAAATAGTTTTGGTATAAACTATGGCCGTAGAATAAACCGTCCTGATTACGAAGATCTGAATCCATTCATTCTCTTTCTTGACCGCTATACTTTCGAGCAGGGTAATCCGAATCTTCAACCCCAGTTTTCTCATAACATAGAAATGAGCCATACTTACAATGGATTTTTAACCACAACATTAAATTATACAAGAACAACTGATATTATAAATGATGTACTGGAACAAAACACAGATAAGAATGAAACATTTGTAAAGAAAGAAAATATTGCAAAGCAACGCCAGTACGGAATTGCCATCAGCGCCGGCGGACAAATAAAAAAGTGGTGGAGCGGAAATATTTATGCCAATGTTTACAATAACCTGTTTGAAGGCATCGTGAATAATGACCTTGTGAATCTATCTGCAACCACAGCCCAGTTCAATGCATCCAACCAATTTAAGTTTGGCAAAACATGGGGTGCAGAGTTAAGTGGATTTTACAGGACAGGCTTTCTTGAAGGTGTTTTCAGAATAAATGGATTTGGAATGATGAATATGGGAATAAGCAAACAAATAATGAAAGGCAAAGGTTCAGTAAGACTTAATGTACGGGATGTACTTTATTCTCAGAAAATTCAAGGTGATATTAAATACAGCAATATTGATGCGCATTTTCAGCAGGTTCGTGATTCAAGGCAGATGGGACTTGGCTTCACATACCGTTTCAGCAAAGGAAAACTGAATACACAAAAAAGAAAAACCGGCGGTGCCAGCGATGAACAAAACCGGGTGAAGACTGGCGGAGAAAACTAATAAAACCATTAAATGCTTACTTAAAACCTTTCTGATTACAGAGAGGTTTTTTTTATTTAAACAATCTTACATTTGATACTATAAACTTCAAACCATAAACTTAAAACAATGCCATCATTTGATATAGTAAGCAAAGTAGATGCACAGGCACTGGACAATGCAGTGAATGTAACTTCAAAAGAAATTACAAACAGGTTTGATTTTAAAGGAAGCCATGTGGTGATTGATTTGAATAAAAAAGATTTTATAATCAATATTGAAACAGAAGATGATATGAAGATGAGGCAACTGGTAGATGTATTAATAAGCCGTGCACATAAACAAGGTATAGAACCATTGGCATTTGACGTAAGCAAAGAAGGATTTCAAAGTGGTAAGACATGGAAGACAGAAGTAAAAGTAAGAAATGGACTGGCACAGGAAGATGCAAAGAAAATTGTTAAGCAGATAAAAGATTCCGGATTAAAAGTAC
>JANOJO010000806.1:0-11911 GCA_031418795.1 Bacteroidota bacterium
TGACGCTGCTTTTCCAAAACGGCGCCTTTATCAATGGATTTTGGGGTGGTGGACCTACTGGTACATTACCTGTCGGAATTACTGGAATGAATGATTTGACTGTAACTCCTTTACCCGGTTCTTGTGCTTTACCTTTTCTAATTGACTTTTCAACATTGGGTGCAGTAGAGTTTCACAATCCAAGCGGTGGTTCTGACAATGGGTATGCCAGAACAAGCGATGGTAAATGTGGCTCCTGGACCAAGACTTCTTCCAGTGTCAATCACACTCCTAAAATCACTAATGGTGCTGCTGGTTCAACAGGTTCTTTAACCACTGCACAAGTGTATAACTGTGGTTCTGTTCCAAGGCATATATCTTTTGACATCACAGCTATTTCAGGTGATGTAATAGAAGCTGATGATTTTCCAGTGGATGTCCAAGTTTATAACGATATTAATTTCAACGCCACATTGGATGGGGGTGATATATTAATTAATTTCAAATCCCTGGCAACAGTAGCGGCAATTGGGGACACTATACATGTGGAAGGATCAAATGGAAATGCTGATGTACTTGTAGTTTATAAAACAAAAAGAGGATGTTTTGATAAGATTATACCACTGGCTTATACTTGTAATCCATTACCAGTTAATCTTAAAGCATTTACAGCAGCACGCAGCCGAACTAATGTATTGTTGAAATGGGAAACTGCTATGGAAGAAAACAACCGTGGATTTTATGTACAGCGCAAAATTGGAAATGGTGCATGGGTGAGTGTCGGCTTTGTTTCTTCAAAAGCATTAAATGGTAACAGTACTTCACCATTGAGCTATGAGCTTACTGATATTAACGCTGCAAAAGGAATATCTCAATATCGCTTAAGACAGTTGGATATTGATGGTAAATCCGCTTACAGCGCTATCCGTTCAGTTCGTGGTGAGGGTCAAAAAGGTAAAACAATTATTTTCCCTAACCCAAGCAATGATGGTAAAGTGAATGTGGTGTTTGAAGATGTAAATGTAGTTCGTGATGTAACATTAATAGATATGAATGGACGAACTGTAAAACAATGGAGAGGTGTTACAGGCAACAATATTCAGATTGAAAACCTGAATTCTGGTTTCTATTCTGTTCGTATTGTGAACAATGAAACTGGTGAGCAGGTGGTGGAAAAGATTGTGGTAAACAAGCGTTAAAGCTCAAGGTTTTAACCAACGGCGGGGGCAGCTTTCGGGCTGCCCCTTTTTTTATTTCAATTATTTTTGGTGAAAAAATAATAAGTAATGTATAAATAAATCATTTTTTATTTATGTAAAACTTGCGTTTTTTATAAAAAAATAATGTTGGACAAAAATCTTTTTTTATTTATCAAAAAACATCTTTAACTTTAATAAACTTATTACTCCGGGTTTATTTATCCCAAACTTCCTAAGTACTAAACCACAGTTTTCAAATCCAACAATTATTTTTAGCTCTGACAGGTAACATTATCGTAATCCTTTGACTGGATTTTTTTTGATTCGTAAATCTGTACACCCTCTGAAAGAACGGCCACCACCGGTTGTTAAACACCATAAGGTCTGATAGTTCAATTTTAAAACTCCAATAAGCCTGGAAATACTTCAATGTATCAGAAATATTTATTTTACGCTTTTCCGCCCCTTTGAAAAAGCATTTAATTGTTCATTCGTAAGCATGTAAAACTATTTTTTAACCGATCCGCCTTTGGCAGATCAAAAAACCTTGAATCATGAAGAAAATTTTTCTTTCCTTTTTTGCTTTGGTAGTATGTTTGATTATAACTACCACAAAAACACAGGCACAATGTTCTATTTCATTAAGTGATGTCAGAGTTCAGATTGTTAATGCAATTCCAATCGGGGCCACCTGCCAGGTAACATTTAATGTAAGTTTTAAATTGGATTACAACAGCGGCGCCAAATTTGTTTATTTCAACTCTTACTTTGCTGCTGACTACGATGCGCTGGCAATTACCAATCCACTGGATTTTGAATGCAGTAGCGGCAGCACCCCTGCACGGAATGCACCCGATGCCGGCCGGTTGGGCACTACGATAAATCAATTAGGTAAATCAATTCTTGATATTGGTTTGGATTTAACCGCAGGCCACCCGGCATTAAATGCAACTTTGCCAACTACAGTTCTTACTACTTATTCGCAAGACCCAACAGTTGCTTTGAATACGCCGATAAATTCTGGCGGTTTTACTGTAACAAGAACCTCATTAGGCGGTACACTCGACAGTTTCAGTATCATCAACATGACGCTGACTCTTAATGCAACATGCGGTGGCCCCTTAAGCGTAAAAACAGATGTATGGGCAAGTAATGCAAATTCAGCTTCGGCAAAAGCGCAGTGTTATATCTGCGGTGTAACGCAGTTTTTTAATGATCCATCTGTTGCAGGTTTGCATAAATGCACTTTCCCGCTTTCTTATGATTTAAGTATTTCAACAATTGATCCTTCGCCAAAAACTATAACCTATAAAACTTTTGTTGATGTTGATTACAGTGGTACATTAAATTCTGGCGATTTACTTGCTTTTACCAGTGCACCAATAATTATTTCAAGCAGCAGCCCTTTCCAGGTAATGAATCAAACATACGATCCTGCATCAAGTAACTCTGCAAATTTTGATAAAGACATTATTATACTTGTTGAAGGGCCAACTCTATCTAACAGCATTATTAAATTAATTCCCAATGGGGATTGCGGTACTTTGCCGATAGTATTAAAATCTTTTACTGCAAACAGAAACCGCACAAACGTAAACTTGAAATGGGAAACAGCAACTGAAGATAATAACCGTGGCTTTGAAGTACAACGCAGGTTGGGTAGTAGCGGCAACTGGCAGGCTATTGGTTTTGTAAATTCAAAAGCACAGGATGGTAATAGCGCTGCACCTTTAAACTACGAACTGAATGATATCAATGGAACAAGGGGAATAACCCAATACCGTTTAAAGCAAATTGATATTGATAATAAATATTCCTACAGTGTAATCCGTGCGGTTCGGGGTGAGGAACAAAAAGGTAAAACAATTATTTTCCCCAACCCAAGCAGTGATGGCAGATTGAATGTAGTATTTGAAGATATAAATGTGAAAAGAGATGTAACCCTGATTGATATGAATGGCCGCACCATCAAACAATGGAAGGGTGTAACCAATAATAATATTCAGATAGAAAACCTGAATGCCGGCTTCTATTCAATACGCATATTGAATACAGAAACCGGAGAGCAGGTAGTGGAGAAGGTTGTGGTAAACAAGCGTTAAAGCTTCAAGGTTTTAACCAACGGCGGGGGCAGCTTTCGGGCTGCCCCTTTTTTTATAAACTACTGGTGAAAATATTTATTAAAAAAAGTAGTGATGGAGAAATAAAATTTTATGAAAAATTAAAACCGTGTTGATAAATATTGCGGTAGCATTGTACGCCAGGTATTCCAGTCGTGTGGCCAATCAACACTCCACACATCCAATTCATAATTGATGCCTTTGTCATAAAGAATTTTTGCAAACATGCCGCTGCTTGCCGGGTCTTCATAAGCGCCGCTGCCTGTAAGTATATGCAGATGATTAGTTCTTCTTATTTGTTCAAGAATATTATGATCAGTAAGATTAGGCATATAATGCATCGGACTGTTATAATAAACATGATCGTCATAATGACTTTTGGTGTATTCAGTAAGATCATACACACCACTCATGGCTATTACTCCATTAATGATATCGGGTCTTTTCAAAAATAAATTCATACTATGCAGAGCACCGAAAGATGCACCACAGGTAATGATGGGTGTTTCCTGACTGGTATCATTGCGGATGAAAGGAACCACTTCGTTAAATACATATTCATTCCATTGCTGATGGCGGATTGATTTATGATGCGGGTCCATATTATTATTCATCCAGCTTTCATTATTGATGCTGTCTATAGAAAACACTTTTACTTTTCCTGCATCAATAAACGGAGCCAGACAATCCATCATCTGAAATCGTTCATACTCCAGGTAATCTGCCGCAGCAGTAGGCACAAGCAACAAGGCAAATCCAAAATCACCATAAGCGGCAATTGGCATTTCCTTTTTTAAAGAAGGACTGTACCATGAAGTAAGTTCCCGTTTCATGTTTCTTAAATTTAAATTGAAGGGATTGGAAAAAACAATACCGGCAAATATAAGATTCACTTACAGAAAATAAGTTATTGTCTGTTGTATATAAATGAATTTACCTTTTCGTCATCTACCCGAAACCCGGTAAATTTGCCGCTCTATTATGGAACTCACAAAAAATTTTGAACCCGCAGCCATTGAAGAAAAATGGAGTGCTCACTGGAAGGCTAAAGAATATTTTAATTCTGTGCCGGATGATCGAAAATCTTTTACTGTAGTTATTCCTCCGCCCAATGTTACCGGTGTATTGCACATGGGTCATACATTAAATGAAACGGTACAGGATATTCTTGTTCGCAGGGCAAGAATGAATGGCTTCAATGCCTGCTGGGTTCCAGGCAGCGATCATGCTTCCATTGCTACTGAAGCTAAAGTGGTACAGATGCTTGAAAAAGAAAATGGGATAAAAAAAGCAGACCTGAACCGTGAAGAATTTTTGAAATATGCGTTTGAGTGGAAAGAAAAATATGGCAACATCATTTATCACCAGATTGAAAAATTAGGTTGCAGTGTGGATTGGAACCGTGTAAGTTTTACGATGGATGATCATTATTACAAAGCAGTAATAAAAGTTTTTGTTGATCTGTATAATAAAGGTCTTATTTACCGTGGTGCAAGGATGATCAATTGGGATCCTTCAGCAAAAACTGCGCTGAGTGATGAGGAAGTAGAGTATAAAGAAATACAGGGCAAACTTTATTATGTAAAATATTTTGTTGCTGATAAAAATGGCAATCCAACTTCTGATTTTATTTCTATTGCTACGCAGCGTCCGGAAACAATTATGGGCGACACAGCAGTTTGTGTAAATCCAACTGATGAACGATATACACATTTGAAAGGAAAAAAAGTTATTGTTCCATTAGTAAACAGAATTGTTCCTGTAATATTTGATGAGTATGTTGATAAAGACTTTGGAACCGGGGCATTAAAAATTACTCCGGCACATGACATTAATGATTACAATATCGGGCTGAAACACAATCTTGAAACAATTGATACGCTTAATGAAGATGGTACACTTAGCGAAGCAGCAAAAGTATTTGTTGGTCTGGATCGTTTTGAAGTAAGAAAAAAAGCAATTGAAAAATTGAAAGCTGATGGACTGCTAATCAAAGATGAAGATTATACAACAAGACTTGGTTTTTCCCAAAGAACCAATGCAGTGGTGGAGCCGCGCATATCTACACAGTGGTTTGTAAAAATGAAAGAGCCGGCTCAAAAAGCACTTAATGCAGTAATAAGCGGCAATATAAAAATTCATCCTGAAGATAGATTTTTGGCAACTTATAAATATTGGTTGGAGAATGTGAAAGACTGGTGCATCAGCCGCCAGCTTTGGTGGGGACAAAGAATACCCGCATGGTACAGCGAAGATGGTAAAATGGTGGTAGCGGAAACTGAAAATGAAGCCAAAAAAATATTCAATGATCAATTTTCTATACCCAATGCTCAATTAAAACAGGACGAAGATGTTCTTGATACCTGGTTTAGCAGTTGGCTTTGGCCCATTGAAGTTTTTAAAGGAATAACTGAGCCCGGAAATAAAGACATTAAATATTACTATCCAACTTCAGTACTTGTAACCGGGCAGGATATTATTTTTTTCTGGGTGGCAAGAATGATTATGGCGGGTATGGAGTATATGAAGGAAAAACCATTCAGTGATGTTTATTTCACCGGTATGGTACGGGATAAGCAGGGAAGAAAAATGAGTAAGAGCCTGGGTAATTCGCCTGACTTGCTTGATTTGATTGATCGTTTCGGTGCAGATGCTGTTCGCTTTGGTATCATGATTTCTTCGCCCGCAGGTAATGATCTTTTATTTGATGACAGCAGTTGTGAGCAAGGAAGAAATTTTAATAACAAACTTTGGAATGCGTTGAAGTTAGTCAGGAGTTGGGAGTTGAGAGTTCAGAGTTCGGAGTCAGGAGTTCAGAGTTCGGAGTCAGGAGTTCAGAGTCAGGAGTCAGGAGTTCAGAGTCAGGAGTCAGGAGTTCAGAGTTCGGAGTCAGGAGTTCAGAGTCAGGAAACTCATGACTCACGACTCACCCCTCACGACTTCGCGACTGATTGGTTTGAAAACAGGTTGAATGAAGTAAAAGCTGAATTGGAAACCCTTTATAAAAATTTCAGATTAAGTGAAGCATTGAAAACCGTTTATTCACTTATCTGGAATGACTTCTGTAGTTGGTATTTAGAATGGGCCAAACCCGGCTTTGAACAACCGATAGAAAAAGATGTTTATGAAAAAACTGTTTACTTTTTTGAGGAACTGATGTTGTTGCTACATCCATTCATGCCATTTGTTACTGAAGAAATTTATCATTTACTAAAAGAAGAAAGGACTGACGATTTAACGATAAAACAATTGGTTTTCGGTAGTTGGGAATCTGAAATCCTTAAAAAGGGTGAAAGTCTTAAGTCATACATTACTGCAATAAGAGATGCAAGAAAAAAAAATCAAATAAAAAGTAATGAAAAAATAAAATTTTCAGTTACATATGAATTGGGTAAATTTTTTTATAATGTGGAAATATTAAAATTATTAGAAAAACAGACAAATACAGAATTAAGTGATCCCGCAAATTTGCATAATGAAATAGTTGTTAATATATCGGGTAATGATTTCTTCTATTTGCAATCAGAAACCAAAATCGAAAAATCAGTTCAAAAAGAAGAATTTCAAAAAGAACTTGCCTACCAAAAAGGTTTTCTGGCTTCAGTAGAAAAGAAACTCAGTAATGAACGTTTTGTACAAAATGCAAAACCTGAAGTAATAGAACTGGAAAAAAAGAAAAAGGCAGATGCTGAAGCAAAGATTAAAGCGATTGAAGAAAGCCTGGCATCACTATAGCCACAAAACCATTAAAGATTATTTTCAATCCGAAGTCTCGTAGCTCAAAGCTCACTACTCGAAACTCAAAACTCATAACTCATCTCGGCAAAATACTCACCGGTAATATAAATTCAAAATATGCCCCCTGCTTTCCTGTAAGCAAATCATCATCCAGCAATTTACTGATGCGTATTCCAAATGTAAGCGGGTACTGATTCCACCATTTTGTATCTGCAAAAAATTCCATGCCGACGCTGCGCTGATCAAGTGTATTCTTTTTATTTCTGGAATACACTTTAGTAAAATCATAAAAGGCATTGGCACGGATGCGGCTTATATAAAGAATATTTCCAAAGCCCCAATCTGGAATGAATAATGGAAAATGATAATTAGCCGACAGCTTCCACATTCTTGAAAAATAAAATTCGTTGTAGCCCCTTGAATAGGCAAATCGGTTGCCAAACAATAGCCGCAGCGTATCTCGCTGCTGAAATGATCCTGATAATAAAAGATTATGAGTGGAAAAAAATCCCGGCAGGTAAATGGTGGATGATCCGATAAACTGGTAGCTGTTATATTTTGTAATGGCATGCCGCTGCTGCACCAATAAACTATACCCAAGTCGTGGATAAATATGCTGCCTTGCACGTTGTACCTGTTGGTTGTAAGAAATAAAATGCGACAAGTAGCTAAAATTATTCTCTGCAAATAAATTTTTATTCGGGCCTTTGTTGAATTCATTTCTCAAAACAAAGCTGCTTCCGAAATTTAAGGACCGGAATGATCGGCCGCTGGTAAAATTTAATGGAATGGACAGGCCTATACGGCTGTCAAGTTGGTTCCATTGACGTGTAAGATTATTTAATGTATCAGTGCGGTTAAAAGTAAACTCTGTGCCTGCGGATATATAAGGAAACAATGCGCCGTAAGTCGTATTGAAACCAACCGCATTTGTTTTTTCATTTTGATTATAGAGATAGTACAGTTCTGTCTGCAACGTATTCAGAACATTTTCTCCGTACAATGAAAAAGTAAATTCCGGATCTTCATAATAGGGCCGCCAACTATGAAAGTTTAAAAGCCTTGTTCCTTTGCTGTAAGCTGACGATGGAAACATTCTTTGCGGAAGGTTGTTCAATTGTAAATCACTGTACTCATTTGCTCTTGCCACTGTTATACGGCTCGCTGCTTCCTGTAAGATCAAACCATTTAATTCATAACTCATTTTTGCAGGTACATTCATTTCCTTCAACTGGTAACCATCTGCAGTAAAAGCAGAATAAATCATTTTGCCATCCTTCACATTCACAAAATATTTTCCCAACTGACCATTACTTAACTGAAAAATTTTTCTTGATTGCAAATCCAACGCAAACAAATCATCATTGCCGGAAAAAGATGCAGTAAAATAAACATAACCTTTTGCCACATTCAAAAATCCAATTACACTGTGTGTTGGCGGCGTAAGTCTTTCCACGCTTCCTGTATTCAGGTTTACAAATGCAAGAGCCATTTTACCATCATCAAACCGCACAGCAGAAACCACAGAAGTATTGTCAACAAATTTTGGATCCGTAAAAAGATTGATAGCCGATGATTTTATTCTTTGTTTCACTTCGCCATTCGCTGCAACTAATATATGCAGTTCACTTGCACCTGATGCTTCCACATTCACAGCCGCTATCATTTGGCCGTCATCAGAAATATCCGGTGAAAAATATTTTGTTTTATGAGTTAGTGTATGCTGTGCACCTGTTTTTACATCAAGCAATTTCAGTACACCATAATCACGCCATGCCCACCGTGCATCAGTTTCATAGGCTGCATAAACAATCTTTCCGTTGCGGTAACTGAAATGTTCATCCAAAGAAATATCTTTCACACGCAGCGGATGTTCGCCGGATTTATCTTTTATTACAAATACAGACCTTGCCCGGTAACTGCTTTTCAAATACAGGATTGAATCACCACCAAGCTGGTAAGGGAAAAAATAATTTGTAACAAAATTTTTAGAAACCAAAGAAATATTTTGTTCACCAGCTTCGGTTCCCTGATTAAACTTTTGTTGCGACAGTTTATTCCGATCCTTCGGGACTCCGTTCAGCATTGGTAACTCCGATTGAACTTCTTTCGGAGTGTTGCTAAAGCCCTCTCCTTTGGAGAGGGTTGGGGTGAGGTCTTTCATATAAAACTCAAATCCATCATCCCTGAATTTTTGATAGCTGATCCCTGCATGTTTCTTTATCGCATGCTGAAAAGGATAAAACAAACTTTTATACGCAGCCGCATCATGAGTTACATTTTTCCAGAAATCTGCACCGTATTTTTCATACCCATAATTTACCATCAAATAACCGAGTGGGTAATGATTGGGTACATAATCTTTCAAACTTCCGTTTCGCAACTTCATCCAGTTGTAATTTCTATTAGCCAGCCAAAGCGATTTATACTGATTTAAAAAATAAGGAAGCCGCCCCCTGCCTTGTTGCGTATGCACAGTTTCATTATACACCGCATCACCTTCATAAAACCAATCAGGAATGGCGGCATTGATGGCAAGCGTCAATCCTTCTTCACCAAATAAAGTGTACATCAGTTTGCTGGCGCCGGTTTTAAAATAATTGAACTGCTGCACATGCCTGTATTCATGCGATGCAAGTGAAGTAACCCAATCTATACTGCCCAAATCAAAATTGTTCAGCGATGGTGTCATAAAGAACTCACTGCGGTAAGGCCCCAGCCCCACATAGCCATTGGCAACCGTGCTTTGATTTTGTAAAACAATATTTATTTTCTTCAGGTTTTTACCCAGTGTATTATTTTCTGCTGCAAGAAAATGAACAATGGAGGCTGTTTTTTGCGCCTGGCTATCCAACCCTGCAGGAAAAATAATTCTTGCAGTATCAGAATTGAGTTGTTTCCATTTCAAGGATGGAGGATTGCCGCCGAATTGCTGGGCGGTGAGGCAACTGGCAATAGACAATAGGCAAGAGGCAATAAACAAATATTTCATTTGTGCGAATTATTATAGGAAGTTACGGAGGAAAAAGTGAATTGGTTAACAATGAAAATTAAGTGCAAGAAAATTATAAGACAAATTATTTCAGAAGTAATCTGTTCATTTTGCATAAATGCAATTTAGGATCGTAAATTTAAATATTGTATTACACTCATTGATTATGAATAAACTTCTAACATTTATTCTTACGGTTTTCTTTTTTAGTTGCCATGCTCAAAAAGCTTTGCTTAATAAATATCCTTTTGAGAAAGGTGGTTATGCCATTGTCGGACTTTTATCAGAAAGTGACCCTAATGATTTTCAAAAGGAAGTAGGTGAGTTTTACACTAACGATATAAAAGTATTAAACGACTTCAAAAAAACATGGATTTTCACAAAGAAAAGCCCAATGTACGCATGTGGCTATCATTACTCAATCCAGGTGATACATAACGGGACAATTCTTGAAAGCTTTGAAGTAAACTTAAACTGTAACGTTATTGCGACTGATAACGGCTATTTCTATTTCGATATAAAAAAACTATCCCAATTTAAAGGCAGTTTGAAAAAGCCTTCAAAAAAGAAACATTCATTTAATTCAATTGCTGAAGGAAAGACTTATATCTCAACTATAAAGAAAGACAAAACATTACTGCTGACATTTGAACCTACTTGGACACAGTTTGAAGGGGAGTTTACTTTTACTTACAAAAACCCGGATAAAAAATACGATCCCGACATAATTGAGAAAAAACTTCAGTTAATGATTAAAAATAATTATCCCAATGAAAAATTTAAAATTCATCAAATCATGTGGGGAAGTGACGGAGAATATGAGTTTGAAATTAAAAGTAACAAGAGCCTTTTTGACAAATTTTCAATTTACAAAAAAAAGAAACTTTGGAAAGCATTTGAACCGACACTTATAACTTATTGGAAGTAAAACAGAGTTTATATAACAATCAAGTGCATTTGGTTTTAAGGTATTTGCATTGCTGTTTGTTTATTACTATAGCCGTTTGGTTACTATTATAAAACCTGCAAATGATAAAAATAATCAGAACCAACTCAGACAACCCGGATTTTATTGAGCTGGTAAAATTGCTGGATGCTTATTTAGCAGAAATAGACGGAGACGATCATTTATTTTATGCCCAGCTCAATAAAGCAGCTAAAATGAAATATGTAGTAGTTGCTTATGAAAACGATAAGCCGGCAGGCTGTGGTGCAATAAGAGAACATGCACCTGGTATTATGGAGGTTAAACGGATGTACACATTACCCGAGTACAGAGGTAAAGGAATTGCAACAAAAGTTTTAGCTGATTTAGAAAATTGGTCAAGAGAATTGTTCATTGAGAAGTGCATTCTTGAAACCGGGAAAAGACAACCGGAAGCAATCAGCCTGTATAAAAAGAACGGGTATAAAATTATTCCAAACTATAGTCAATATGCAGCAATGGAAAACAGTGTTTGCTTTGAAAAGGAGTTAAAGAAATAACAGAAAGAGAAAACAAATTTTTTTTTTTGAATGTGACTTAATCAACATGACAATTATCGCAACTGAAATCCTTCTAAAAATTTTGTATTAAAATCACCGCTGCGGAATCGTTCATCTTTCATTAACTGCAGGTGAAAAGGAATAGTTGTTTTTACTCCTTCAATTACATACTCGCTTAAGGCACGGTACATGGTATCTATTGCTTCATTTCTTGTACGGGCCACTGTAATCAGTTTACTAATCAGTGAATCGTAATAAGGCGGAATAACATAACCTGCATACACATGGCTGTCCACTCTTACTCCATGTCCGCCCGGTTGATGCAGCGTTGTTATTTTTCCTGGTGATGGCCGAAAATCATTATAAGGATCTTCAGCATTTATCCTGCATTCAATGGC
>JANOJO010000807.1:0-2156 GCA_031418795.1 Bacteroidota bacterium
GCGAAATAAACCGGTAATGAATTTTACGGCTGCTCGTTTCTTTTAAAAGGCTTAAAAATTCTCTGGAACTTGTTTCCAATTTTTTAAACCCGGCAGGAAAATCACCTTTTAAAAAAACATCTATATAAATATCTTCATCAAGGCTGCTTATCAGGTTTTTAGTAGCGTTTGTTAATGTATATCTTTTCTCTTTCGTTAAATCGTATCGTGTATGAAATTTGGCAGCAAAAAGATTTATCAAAAAAAGGAATGCCAATAAGGCCAGCCACCCGATTTTTGAATTTACTATTTTACCAACTGCTGATTTCATTTTATTTTTTTTTCAGGTTTTGAAGAGTGATTGTTAAAAATAAAATGATGACACTTAAAAAATAAATCAGGTCCCGGGTATCAATCAACCCCCGGCTGATAGAACGGTAATGAAAATCAATGCCAATCATATCTACATAATAATCTGCTCCGCTGCTCAATGCCGGCATCTTACTGATAGCATTAAATCCATAATAAAGCAACGCACATCCAATTAACGAACTGATAAATGCTATAACGGCATTGCTGGTAAAACTGCTGGTGCAGATTCCTATGGCCGTAAATACTGCTGCCAGAAAAAATAATCCGATATAAGAACCAATCGTTGCTCCGGTATCCAACCCTTCATCCGACGAAAGTTTTTGAATGGAAAAAAAGTAAATAATAGTTGGCAGTAATGCAATAAATACAACTAAGAATGTTCCCAAATATTTGCCCAGCACTATCTGCCAGCGGCTGAGTGGCCTTGTTTGTAAAATTTCAAACGTGCCGGTTTTAAATTCTTCAGAAAAACTGCGCATGGTGGTGGCGGGTATCAGCAATAGTAATATCCAGGGAGCTAATTGAAAAAAACGTTCTAGGGTTGCAAAACCGGCATCCAGTATATTATTATCAAATATAAAAAGTACCAACCCGTTAACTAATAAAAAAACGATGATAATAATATAGCCCGTAAGGCTGCTAAAAAATTGCCGGAGTTCTTTTTTACAAATGGACCACATAGGATGTTTCAATAGGGTGCAATATAATCTTTGAAATTTAAACTTAGACTGAAGAAATCCATAAAATAAGGCCTTCATTCAGAAGACCTTATTAGTTATTTCAAATCTGTCAATTATTTTTATACAGAAAAACTTTCACCGCAGCCACAGGTTCTGCTTGCATTCGGGTTGCTGAAGTAAAAACCCTTGCCATTTAATCCATCGCTGAAATCAAGTGTAGTATTAACCAGGTAAAGAAAACTTTTTAAATCTGTCACTACTTTCACACCATTATCTTCAAACTCCTGATCCATTGGTTTTTTCTCATTGTCAAAATCCAGTTTATAACTTAACCCTGAACAGCCACCGCCCACTACCCCAACTCTTACAAAATAAGATTGGTCTTCAGCCACACCTGCATCCAGCATTAGTTGTTGAACTTTTGCTTTTGCTTTATCACTTATGTAAATGCTATTTTCTAAAGCCACGCTCATAATCAATTTGCTTTACGCTATTCGCTTCAGGCCCCAGGCTTGTTGCTTGAAGCTTTTGCTGAATGCTTTTAATGAATCACACTTTCTTCAAACTTAATTTCTTCCAGTCCGTTTTTTTTACGATAATCATTCACAGCTGCTTTTATAGCATCTTCTGCTAATACAGAGCAGTGAATTTTCACTGGCGGAAGATTAAGTTCTTCCACGATTGTCATATTATCAATCGTTATCGCTTCGTCAATATTTTTTCCTTTCAGCCATTCTGTTGCAAGTGAAGAAGACGCAATCGCTGAGCCGCATCCAAAAGTTTTGAATTTGGCATCTTTAATTACACCAGTAGCTTCGTCCACTTCTATCTGAAGCCGCATAACGTCGCCGCATTCTGGTGCACCCACCAGTCCGGTACCAACATTACTTTTAGTTTTATCCAGCGTTCCTACATTTTGAGGATTCTGGTAGTGCCCGAGTACTTTTTCTGAGTATGCCATAGTTGTAAATTTAAAATTTCACAAGTTTATTGGTTTAACTGTTGAGGTTAATATGAACTTGAAACATATCAACCAATCAACTCATCAACTACTTAATGATGCGCCCATTCAATGCTTTCCATATCTATTCCTTCCTTAAACATTTCCCAAAGCGGACTCATCTC
>JANOJO010000808.1:0-2162 GCA_031418795.1 Bacteroidota bacterium
TTTGGTGACATTTAAACTTTAAACTGACTTCAAAACCATAACCTTATTCTGTATCTTTGAGTTGCCAAAAAATAAATAAAATGGAAGCAATTAGAATTAATGTGAACAAACAAATGGATGGCTATACTTTCAGTATTGCTCCTTCTATCCGACAGTTGATTAAGAGTTGGTTTCCTAACTCTCATCCAGCCAACAATATCTTTGTTGCTTACGACACCAAAAGTGATTTTGAACTTTACTACGTTAAACTTGAAAGTTATATTTATCCGGCGCTACTGGGAGTTGACAACCAAAGCGACCTCAATAAAAAGGTGGACGAAATTCTGTTCGTTGACACTCAAACAGGTAATGTGCTACACTCGCATAAAGTGACAGAGTGAAGAAAAACTACCATCTCTATCTGGGCAAAGCATGACACTTAACAGTAATGTCAGAGTTTCTAACTCGTGGTTGGAATGTGGCTATTCCAGAGGTTGACATCGGTGACGATATTTTTGTTGTTCAGGACGACAACGGAACTTTAAGACGGGTACAGGTTAAAACTTCTACTTCAACCGAAAGACAAAATACTTTTAGCGGACAATTCAATGTTCCATTAACTCAATTGAGAAACATAGCAAATATTCCTGTTCATTATGTATTTATTGTAAGACACAACGAACATTGGACGAAGCCAGTTATTATTCGCCAGGATTATTTGCTTGACCATTTACAAAACGACAAAATTGGCTCAGAGCATGAAGGTAATTTGAACTTGTATTTTTCATACTCACCACAAAATGTGGAATGTTCGGGACTTGATTTAAACAAATATGTATCTGACTTCACCGACTTCCCTCTGATTGAAGAGTAGCATAAACACATAACATAAAGATTAAAATAAATTATAAAAAAAAGACATTGTTCGTAAATCCATCTGCACCAGAGCTTCGATGGATACTACAATCAGCAGCACTTCTGTTTAGTTCCGTAATACTGCGGGATGCCTTATCAAACAGTACAAATTTCAACGACCTGAACAGTTGTTATTGTAAGAAATTAGATAACTGCCCATGCGAAATAATACCTACCTTTACGCCGATAATTTGAGTTAATGGCTCTTGTAAGCGATCAAGCACATCTGCTTTCCGGCATTTTCATTACACCTGCTTTCTTCTCAAGTAATTTTTAAAAATTTAATTTATAGTAATGAACATTTATGTTTCAAATTTAGGCTTCAACGTACAGGATGAAGACCTGAAAGGATTGTTTACAGGGTATGGCGAAGTTTCATCTGCCAAAGTAATCAAAGACAAACTAACCAACCAGAGCCGCGGATTTGGCTTTGTAGAAATGCCCGATGATACTGCCGCAGGTAAAGCTCTGGCGGAACTTAATGGCGTAATGGCTGATGGCCGCTCCATTAAAGTAAGCGAAGCAAGACCGAGAGAAGACAGAAATAGCGGCGGATCTTCTAAACGCTGGTAAAATTTTTTAAGGGGGGTATGATGGCCCTCCTTATTCTTATTTTTAAAAAACACAGAGATTATTTTATGACATCTGAAGCGATTGAAAAATTTGTAGAAAATAAAAACCGTAAAGACACTGCAGTCAATATACATTTTAAAGAAAGGAGTACGGTTACAGGTCTGTTTATCCAGGGAAGAGATTACACTGAACTGAAATCTAAAAATTTCTGGCGCATTGTCAGCAGCACCTACCTGAATCAATGGAAAGAAACTAAAAATACTGACCTGGCGAAAATATACAATGGCATGTCTTTTACCAGGCTTTCTGAATGATATTATTTTTTATCGGAAACCACCGGCAACCTTATCATTTTCTGATCACCATTGAATAATAATTTTATGTTTACGCAAACCTGGAAAAAATATTTAGCTGTTATCGTTATCCTGATGAAACGATCTGCCACGGGTGAACAAACACTGGCGATGAACCATACTGATTTTGAAAGAGCTGCTGGTGGCAGAAAAATAAAATACAGTTTTAATAACCTATTCCTCAATAATGGCCGTATTGATAACACGGTAAAAATTTCGCCTGTGGCAAGAGAGTTTGCTGAAGTAATGCAGGAAAATGAACAGACTAAAGCGCTTCTTCGTCAGCAGCAATTTGCATTTACAATGAATAACGATTTTCAACTGACAATAAAAAACACAACA
>JANOJO010000809.1:0-1647 GCA_031418795.1 Bacteroidota bacterium
GGTTCGCCGTTGTAGTTTATCATCCAGACTTTTTTATTCAATCTTCTTAACGCAGTAAACATTTCAATACCCTGCGTGTAGGGAACGGCATCATCATTATCATTATGTAAAATAACAACCGGAGTATTTACTTTATTCAAACTAAACAATGGTGAGCTTTCTAAATATTGAGGAAGGGCTTCCCATAAAGTTTTTCCAATGCGGCTCTGTGTTTTCTCATACTGAAACTGGCGGTTGACACCGGAGCCATAACGAATGCCACCATAAGCACTGGTCATATTTACCACCGGTGCACCGACCCATGCGGCCTTAAACATATTTGTTTTGGTAATGATGTAGGCAATCTGGTAACCGCCCCAGCTATGACCTTCAAGCCCCATTCGGTTTGCATCAATCCATTTATATTTTGCAGCCAATGCTTTGGCGCCACTCACTACATAGTCAAATGCATCTTTACCCGGATGGCCTGTACCATAATTTATGTTTGGGAAAAACACCACATACCCATTGCTTACAAACCAGGTTGCATTTATTGCTGAACGTGTTGGAGCAGGTTCAATATATTCAAAAAGGTTGTCAGAAAGTTTTTCATAGAAATAAATGATAACAGGATATTTTTTATTCGGAGCAAAATTTTCAGGCTTGTATAAAATTCCTTCTGATGATTTGCCTGCTGCAGTTTTCCATTTAAATAATTCTGCTGTGCCCCAGTTGTAATTTTTTTGTTGAGGATTGAGGGAAGAAAGTTTAGATTCAAGGAAAACAAAATCATACTTTGTTGGATCCGTAATTTCAATCAATGAAATAACATCTGAATAATAAATATCAGGAGTTGATATAAAATTTTCTTTTGTATAAATGAGAAACCCTTCATTGTTTTTATTAGCAATAATTTGCCCAATAGAAAATTTGTACCCGCTTTTAATTTTCGATGGCTTATAGTCCCCATCTCCTGATAACAGGTAAATAAGTCTTGTTTCCTTTGAGACCTCATAAAAAGCTCTGAATAATATACGATCATCGTAAGTAAAAAATCTCTTTTCTGAATTAATCTGAACATACCTATGTATCAATTTATTTTTTCTTCCGTTTTCTTTCGTAAAGTTTTTCACTTCTACTTTACCAGCTAATGCTAATTTCCATACATCATACCTGTCATAAACATAAACCGCACTATCCCCCTCATGCCACCCCATTACCCCATAAGGTGTTGGCGAATCAGGCATATCATACTCTTCATTCCACAGCGGCACTTTAATTTTTGCAGTAATGTTTTTTGAAGTAATGCCATCCCAGATAAAATAATTCTTTGCAAGGCGGTCATACCACATAATATATTTGCCAGTTGATGATGGATAAATTTGTCCATGCAGATTTTGTTTCACTAACTTTTTACTTCCGTCATTTACACTTATAGCATAAATATCTTTTCTCGTTGTGCCGAGCCACTGACCTTCTTTTCTTTTACCCACATCTGTTACGCCAACAAATATTTCGCCATCTCCTTCATTGGTTTGTAATACCTGTGGTATTTCAGCAGAGCCAAGTTGTTTGATGAAATTATTTTCTAAATCATAAACTGTGAGATAACTGCGGCGGAGTTCTGTATTCAGTTGAACTAATTGTTGTGTTTGCAAATAATCATCA
>JANOJO010000810.1:0-1515 GCA_031418795.1 Bacteroidota bacterium
TATTCTACCATCCCGAAAAAAATCGGGACAGGCTATCAACTTTAGCTCTTTATTCAGCATATTCAACCACTCCGATCATTTTAAACCATTTCATCATTGAAAGAATATTAAAATATAATTTCAATAATGACTTTATAAATAATCAGGGTCTGAGAACCCCCCTTCGGGGGGCAGGGGGGCTGCTAAAACTCTGCCATGCACTCTCTGCTTTTTCTTTTGTCAACTTTCCATTGAATACAACCAGCCTGTATTTTAATGTATAGGTTTTACCGGGTTCCAATAACCAGTCTTTATCTTTTGTTGTGGCAAAGTTTGCAAAGAAGTCACCGCGGCCACCATTTGCTTTTTCATCCCAGATACGTAATGGCTCAGGATGATTTTGGTTTTCAGGATAACTCATCATTACCAATCCGCCATAATCATTTCCCAATGTTCCCTGTGCAATAAGCCATCTTGCTTTTGTGCCGTCTGTTGTTTTTCTGTCTTTGCCTTCACTCGTTAAAACTTCGCAATTATCTTTTGTCCACTCTTCGGTTGCACGCCAGCCAAAACCTGCATAACGGTAGGCAACAATTAATAATGGACTTTGCGTAGCACAACTTAACTGAGAAGTAAAATCAACGATGTAATAATCTTGCCCTTGCGGATTATATACTCTTACTGTTTGAATTTCATTCAATGCAATTTTTTCTGTTTTATCTTTTTTAAAGACCACATGCTCATGTAATGCCTGAAATTCTGAAAAAACAGGGCCTTCTGTTTTTGAAATAAATTTTGCAAAACGTACAGTGCCTTTTCTTCCCCTGATATTCCAGAAATCAATGGTGTCTTTTTCAAATACAGTATGTGTCCATGGATTCCAGATGCCGTAGTGATGATAGTGATCTTTGGGTTGAATATTTGTCAGCACCTGCCCATGTGGTGTCCATAAAGGATGAATAAAACCACTGCGTTTGTAATTTGTATCCTGGCCCGCAGGCGGGTAAACTGTTTTGTGAAAATAACTGAGCAAATTTTTATCAGCCGTATTTATTATTAAAGCTCCGTCTTTATCTGTTGCTGTTATTTCTGTAAATTTTTTTGGAGCAGCATTTGTCAATTCATAAATAATTTTCATTTGTCCGGCATCCTGTTTTACCAGCCATACCAGGGTTCTTTTTTTGCCGGGTACTATCTGGAAAGGAACCGGAGTTTTTTTAGTACCGGAAACTTGTGAAAGTGATAAGGAAGCGGCTTGCAGTTTTGTAAGACTGTCAAGATTTATACTTAACGGAAAATCCAATCCGTTTTGTACAGCTGGTATTTCAATGCTGAATGTTGCAATTTTTTTCTGAGAATATATGTTTTCATTACAAATAACCAGAAATACAAATACCGTGATTATGATTTTTTTCATTATAAAATATTTATCATCTTAGTTAAAACGCCGGATGTTGTTTTATTTTTTACTCCCGCCTGACCACCACCAACGCTGATTTCAATTTTACCTGTCGTCTGTTTCAATTCTCCTTTATC
>JANOJO010000811.1:0-1743 GCA_031418795.1 Bacteroidota bacterium
TTCATCTGGTTTTTTATCATCTTCTACAACCTGTTGAGTATTAGGGTCAATCTTTTGCAAAGCAGGGTAACCTAAATTTTGCTGTATTGTTTCTAAAATATTAATTGACATGATGTTTTTTTTTGAGGTTTATAATGATTGCTTAGTTTGGGAGGTTTCAAAATCATGCCAACAAATCAAACAGAAGAAAGTATGAAAAAGCCGGTTGCCATAGGCAACCGGCCAGGGTTTAAATATCTAATCGATATACTTATTAATATATTTATCAGGCATTCACCTTATGCAAGTCCCTATGTTTTTTTATTAAGTTATGGGCAGTTTTTAAAGCTGCCTGTTGGGCTGTAATTAGCTGACGTAATTCTGCATTAATTTCTGCATCAGATGCTAATGCGTCTGTGTATGCTTTTTGTGCAGCATCTTCACCAAATTCACAAGACTCAAGCAGTGCATGGCGGTTACTTCCGGTAAATGTTGCTTTTACATCCATCCATACCCGGTACACCTTGCCACGAAGAGTAGTATCTGTAGCTGGTTCAGCACCTAATTTATTTACTTCTGCTGTAAGCTCAGCTGCATATTTTTTTACTTTCTCCGGCCATCGCTGTAAAAATAACTTTCAGGTCAGCATCAGCATCTTTTGCTTCATCAGCTGCCTTTGTATAACCTTTTACCCTGTCATTGTTGATTTCGATAAGGTCATTTAATACCTCTGCTAATTTTTCATTTGTTTGCATAATAATTTATTTTTTATGCAAACAATATTACTAAAACAGTGCCAGCAAAAACTGTAGATTCAATTCCACTTTGCTTATTTCTCTAATATGCAGGGAGCTGTCTTGTCTATTAAATTTTTAAAGCAAATAGCTCAATTCCATTATTTTTTCCTTTCAAATCAATAAGTCCTAATGGTTCTGTTTGCCATTCTTTCAAATCAAGAAGGTCCAGCACATCTTTTGAAATAATAAACTTTTGATTCATATCAGTACAGGCAGTTCTTATCCGGGCGGCAGTATTGATGGTATCACCGCTCATAACAAGATCTTTTTTTACAATTCCGACCTGCCCTACTGTTATATTTCCCGTATGGATACCAGCTTTATATTCCGGCAGAATATCATACCTCCGCTTGAAGCGGTCAAAATTTTTATTCAATTCTTTTCTTGTTGCAAGTAATGAGGCAATGGCTTTGCGGGCATTCTCTTTTGATTCGGGCCACCACACCACAATCTCGTCACCTACATACTGGTATATCCTTCCATCGTTCTCTATAAAACCGTAAGAGATACAGTATATAAAATCACGGATAAATTTGAAATATTCTTTATGACCCAACTTTTCTGCGATAGGAGTAGAGTCTTTCAGTTCCAGGAACATAATGATTCTTTTTTCTTCCTTTGGCTGCAGGTATTTACCAATCATAATATTTAAGAAAACCCCCCTAGAATATTTCTCATTTATTTCAATAGCCAGTTGGGTAAAAATAAACAGCACTATCCATTCCGGCATTTTTTCGAATAATAAACGTCGGTGAAAAAGGTTGTAAAAAAATTTTTCTAATGATCGCTGAAGGCTCAGGCCGGCTATAAACCACTCATAAGAAATATAAATAAAAAAGGTCATTACAACAGCAGCAACTAAGAGCAGCAATGTTTTAGCAACAAGATTGAACCATAAAGAGGAATTTCGAAGATAATTTCTGAATGTTGATACGAGCAAGTAGCCAATAAAAAGGCTGATGATGAA
>JANOJO010000812.1:0-1988 GCA_031418795.1 Bacteroidota bacterium
TGCGCCTTATAAGAAAAAAAGAAGTGACAAATAAAATATCCGGGTATTGGAAAATGACAGGACAAGTTGAAGCAATCCAGGAAAGATTGGAATCGGATATGGACGAAATTGCATTGCTGGGAGATAACATTATTAACGGAAATTTTTTGGGATCATATAGTGAAAGGGATTCGTTAAGTGGTATCAGGTTTATAGAAGTGTACCCAGGCACTGAACTGATGACGAACGAAAAAAATATATTGATAAACCTCGCCAATAAAGTATCAAGGTTAAAAAGAAGGATAGACAATTTTTATTTTAACAACCTTAGCCACCTTAAGGGATTGGCTGTTGATTTAATTGAACTGATAAAAAATGAATATCACCTGAAATAAAATTTTTATGGAAGTACATGCACACACACATACCGCAAGAAAAAAATGGACACATTATTTCTGGGAGTTTCTTATGTTATTCCTCGCTGTGTTCTGTGGTTTTTTGGCAGAGTATCAATTGGAGCATAAGATTGAAAAGGACAGAGAAAAAATCTATATGAAGAATTTGCTGGAAGATTTAAAAACAGATACATCCATCTATTCAAATTTTGAAAAAAACAATATGGGTATCTATTCCCTTATTGATTCGCTGATTATTAATATGAAACTTCCGGAAAGAAAAACTCACATTACTAAATTGTATTTCTGGTCGAGAATGATAAGCATAAAACTAAATTTTCTTTTTCCTGTTGAAAGAACGTACGAACAAATGAAAAATTCGGGGCATCTGCGGCTGATAAGTAAACGAGAAGTAGCCGATGGTGTTTCTTATTACTACAATTCATTAAAAGGTTTGTATAAATATAATGATGTTGGTCTGGAGTGGACTTCGGATTATGTACGGGGTATTGGAAAAATTTTTGATGCCGGTATACATTTAAAAATACTTAAAGAAAGGAAGGAACAGGATGCTGAAGCTATCGGGCTATTAACGGAAGATCCTATACTTATAAATGAACTGCTATCCAGTGCACAATATATTTATGGGTCATTAAAACTTTCGGAATCTGTAGGCACACAAAGAAATCAAACAGCGCAAAACCTGATAAATCTGATTCAAAAAGAATATCACCTGTCCGAAAGGACTCTCCAAAGGAGTCCTTCGTGACCTTTGGAGAAATAAAAATATTTATGAAAAAAATTTGGATATTACTTGTACTTCCGCTTCAGCTCTGCACCCAGCAAAATAAAAAAGAAGAAATTGTCCGCTGGGAAAAACAAGCTAAAAACGTAACCATCATCCGCGACAACTATGGCATTCCACATATTTATGGTAAATCAGATGCTGATGCTGTATTTGGTTTAATGTACGCCCAGTGCGAAGATGATTTTAAAAGAGTAGAGATGAACTATATTGAAAAGCTGGGCCGCATGGCAGAAATAAAAGGCGAATCAGAATTTTATAATGATTTACTGATACGAATGATTATTGACTCTGCCGGTGCGGTAAAAGATTATAAAAATGCTCCGGGATGGTTAAAAAAACTTTGCAATGCTTTTGCTGATGGCATTAATTATTATTTATACAAAAACCCCGGTACAAAACCTGCATTATTAACTCGTTTTAAACCCTGGTATCCTTTATTATGGACTGATGGAAGCATTGGTGCCATCAGTACGGCAGATATTTCAGTAAATGAATTGAAAAATTTTTATTCAGGTGAACCGCCACTGTCATATAATAAAAATGCAGAAGAAGAAATCTATCAGGAAAAAACTGTTACCGGTTCAAATGGTTTTGCGTTTTCTCCAAAAATTACTGAGTCGGGAAATTCAATTCTGTACATCAACCCGCATGTTACATTTTATTTCCGACCTGAAGTGCATATGGTAAGTGAAGAAGGATTGAATGCTTATGGTGCTGTTACCTGGGGACAGTTTTTCGTGTACCAGGGCTTTAATGAAAATTGCGGATGGATGCACACCTCAAGTGCAGTGGATGCAGCCGATACT
>JANOJO010000813.1:0-5831 GCA_031418795.1 Bacteroidota bacterium
TGGATTATTAAAGATTATGTTGCGCATTTGGAGTATCATTTCCAACGGGTTTTTACTGAAGAGATAAACTGAGATCAATTTTTCTTATAATCTTAAGCAAAACGATGTCTCAGATCAATGATTCTTAAAAAGTTTCTAAAAAATGAATTCAAATTACAAGCAGCAATCTTATATTTATCGCTGCCTTCAAAGGTTAAGGTAATTTTTTTATACACCAAAAACTGCAAAATGAGAAAACTATTACTAATGGTTTTATGCCAGCTATTCCTGCTATATGGAATACAAGCACAGGAAAAGACGATTACCGGAAAAGTGACAGATGAAAGTGGTATCCCGGTTGCCAATGCATCTGTAATAGTAAGAGGTACTAAAACAGGTACCGTTACAAAACCTGATGGCAGCTTTTTATTAAATGCTCCTGCAACTGCAACAGCCATCACAATTTCAAGTGTAGGCTATGAAACACAAAGTATCAATTTAGGGGCTTCTCTTTTAATAGAAGTGAAACTTAAAGTCAGCAACAACCCAATGAATGAAGTGGTGGTAGTTGGTTTTACTCAGGTAAGAAGGAAAAGAGATGAAGCAGGTGCTATTTCAAGTGTCGGTGCCAAACAATTGGAGAACCTTCCAAATCTTTCTTTAGATAAAGCACTTCAGGGAAAAGCAGCGGGTGTGATGGTACAGGCCAATAATGGAATACCCGGAGGTAATATTAATGTAAGAATCAGGGGTGGAAGTTCCATCCAGGCCGGAATCGATCCGCTCTATGTGGTGGATGGAGTGCAAATGAATACCCGTAGCGATGCCAATTTTTCTGAATCCAATCCTTTGGCATTTTTAAATCCTGATGATATAGAATCAATAGATATAATAAAGGATGCTGCCACTGCTGCTATTTATGGCTCTACTGCAGCCAACGGTGTGGTTTTAATTACTACAAAAAAAGGAAAGGCTGGTAAAACAAAATTTACTGCTAATTATTACACAGGTATTGTAAAGCCCATTAAATATCTTGATGTGCTTAACGGACCTGAGTATTACCAGCTAAGAGCAGAAGCTTATGGAAATACAAACAACCTTCCTGCTTCTGATCTTGCTATAAAAAGAATAGTTTTAAATGAACTGAGGTTTGCCGGCGCTGCGGGTTATACAACAGCACAGGCTGACTCTGCCATTGCAACAATACCTACTTATGACTGGCAGGATGTTGCTATAGGTAACGGAACTATTAATAACTATGAACTAAGTGCAAGTGGCGGTACTGAGAAAAACACATTCAGGGTGTCTGCATCTTTAACAGAACAGACCACTATAGTAACCAAAGCAGATTTTAAAAGATATGGTTTTAAAGTTGACCTGATGAATAAAGCAACTGAAAAACTTACTTTCAGCTCATCTCTCAGTGTTAGTTCGTTTGAGCAAAGAGTTCCTTTTGCAACAAATGGATCATTTCTTGGAAGCCCTGCATTTTCTGCATCAGGTATTATTCCAACAAATCCTATTTATAAAGATGATGGTTCATATTATGGTACTCCCGGAAATTTACCTGCAAATATTGTTGGTGTATTAAACCAGAATATCATCCAGGTAAATGATTTCAACAGCGGATTTCAAAGAACAAATCAATTAGTAGGTAATATTAATATTGATTATAAAATATTAGACTGGCTTTCAGTAAAGGGTTTTGGTGGTATGGATTACCGCCTGCTGCATGGTAAACGTGTATCTGATTCAAGAACTGCTGATGCATTTAACAGGAAAGGATTAGTGCAATTAGAAACAGACTATAATACCAACATAAATACTTTCGCCACACTCAATTTCATCAAGAGTATTGGCGAGCATCATAAAATTGATGGATTTATCGGTTATGAATTCAGAAAAGAAAATCAAATAAACACAACAGAGTCCGGCGATGGTTTTCCCACTTTCCAGTTTATTTCATTAAGCAATGCAGCTAATCCACTTGCAGTTGGAGAAACATTTACTGGCTTCAGAAGAAATGGAGTTTTTTCCAATGTTAATTATGCTTACAAAGAAAAATATTTAGTCGGGCTTGTAGGCCGTTATGATGGTTCATCAAGATTTGGAAAAGGATTCCGCTTTGGTACATTCAGCGGTATTAAAACTGCATGGAATATGGACAGGGAACCTTTCTTAGAAAGTTCAAGAGTTATTTCTACCATGCGGTTAAGATTTAGTTATGGTACAGTAGGCCAGGATCAGATTGGCAATTTTGATGGTTTAGGTTTATATGGTGGCGGCGGAGTTTATAATGGCGGTGCGGCTATTGCCTATTCCCAGCTTGAAAACCCCAGCCTGAAATGGGAGCAAACTTCAACAGTAAATATAGGAGTTGACTTTGGTTTCTTTAATCATAGGATAAACGGAAGCATTGAATTGTATGATAAAATTACAACTGATATTTTATTGAACCAGCCTTTGCAGGTATCAACGGGTTTTGGTTCTATTGCAACTAATATCGGAAAACTTCGTAACCGTGGTGTGGAAGTAACACTTGGCGCTGATATTTTTAAAGCAAAAAATGTTGGAGGATTTAACTGGAATACTAATTTAACTTTCTCCTACAATGATCAGGAAGTATCAGAACTTTATGGTGGTTTTAAAATATTGCCGGGTAATGTTAGCATCAGGGTTGGCGAACCTGTAGGTGTTTTGTTTACCCAAAAATATGCCGGAGTGAATCCTTCAACAGGAAGACCCATGTGGTATGATACTTTAGGCAATCTTACTTACCAACCTGCTGCAAGAGACAGGGTAGTACTTGGGCCAACTGCATTATCTCCCTACAATGTTGGTTTAAGAAATGTTTTCCGTTTCAAAGGAGTTACATTAGATATTTTCTTCCAGGGTGAATATGGACGATTGGCTACTGATGGCCAGGTTAACTTCCTGTTTGAAAATATTGCACGGATAAATGAACTGCAGTATATATATGAAAACAGGTGGACAACTCCCGGTCAAATCACTTCCATTCCAAGATTTAATTCCGTAGGCGCTGAATCAAAAGGCTCTGGTGCCCAATCAGGAAACAGAATGTGGTTTAAAGCAGATTATATAAGAATGAAAAATGTTTTATTGTCTTACGATTTACCGGCAAAACTTTTATCAAAAGCAAAAATCATCAGTGCAAGATTATACTTACAGGGTACAAACCTTGTTACTATCAGCGATTGGTTCAGCTATGATATTGAGTTTGTAAACACAGCAACAGGTATCATTCCTCAAACTAAAAATATAACCATTGGTCTTCAACTTGGTTTTTAATCTAATTAAATAAAAAAATTATGAAACATTATTTTTCAAAATATATACTTGCCGCCGGCTTACTTGCATTGGTTGTTTCCGGTTGCGAAAAGCAACTTGAAATTGCGCCACGCCAGTCAATAGATGCCTCTACTGCACTTACATCAAGAGATGCAATAAATGCAGCAATTACCGGCCTGTATGCAAGATTGAAGAATGCCCGGATGTATGGTCGTGATTTAATCACTCACCCTGAAGCATTAGCCGATAATGGGTTTGCTACAAACAAATCAGGTAGATTATTACCTGAAGCAAACAATACATTGAATGCCCATTTTACCGGAACCATTTGGGCCAATTCTTATCCGGGAATAAACCAGATAAATCTCATTCTTGAAGCATTGCCAACTTTAAGTTTAAGTCCTGCAATTACTCCGGCAGAAAAAGATGCCTGGGAAGGGCAGCTATATTTCCTTCGCGGTCTTTTTTATTTTGATATGGTAAAGGTTTACGCATACATACCCGGTGCAGTTGTAGCATCCCAGGATAAAGGCGGTGTACCGCTGACTACAGCAGGCATTTCTACGGCCGAGGCGGCGTTGGTATTTAAACCATCAAGGGCAACAATTGATGCCGTGTATACACAAATTGTAGCGGATCTCACCCTTGCAGAATCGAAACTACTTTATCCCGGCTTAGGTGTAAACCTGGCTAATAAAGCCGCTGCCCAGGGATTACTTTCGAGGGTGAGTTTATATAAAAAAGATTATGCGGCTGCAAAAACATGGGCAGATGCATGTATAACTACGGCGGGCAGTAAAATGACAACCACTTCAAATTATGTTTCAAACTGGAGAGCTGCCACACACGGAGAAACAATTTTCCAGGTAGCATTTGCAACCAGCGGAGAAAATATAGGTGTGAATGAATCATTGCAAACATCTTTCTCCACATTAGTAACACCAGGCAACCAGGTAACAACCGGTGGATTTGGCGATCTGGTTCCTACCATTTCATTATTAACAGACCTGGGCATTACACTTACCGGTGGTATGACTACTGCTAATTTTGCATTGAATCATACAATCGCATCCAGAACAACCGATGTAAGAAATCTTTTATTTGAACCAGGCACAGCGGGACGCGGCAATATTAAAACCGAGTGTACAAAGTATATTGGTAAAAATGGTTTTATTAATCTTGATAATATTCCTGTATTCAGAATTTCTGAAGCATACATGACTCGGGCAGAGGCTCTTATCACAAGTGGCTCACCTGTATCAAACCCAGCAGCTGCGCTGGCAGATATGAAATTTATAAAAACCAGAAGATATACTGACTATACCGGCTCTGCACAGGAAACCGCGGATAATGCAATGGACCCAACTCAATTGCATGCTGAAATTATAAGACAGCGCAGAATTGAATTTGCATATGAGGGTCATCGCTTTTTTGATTTAAAAAGATTGGGAAGAGACCTGGTTAAATCACCACATTATACTACGGTAGCTTTTACTGACATCCGGATTTTACCTCCTATACCCCAGGGTGAAGTAGATGGTAATCCAAATCTGAAACAAAACTCAGGTTATTAATAACTTCAAACAAAAAGATATATGAAAAGATTATTTTTTATAACCACAATTTTTACAGCACTTATACTTAATGGCTGTATAAAAAATGAATTGATTACCTACAAGGATACCAAGATTGAATTTGATGCCGCAGTTTGGAATGCCAATTCTGCTGGTATTCTTTATCCAATTTTAACAAGGGTTCCTGCACAGGGTGTTGTTACTGGTACTGGTCAGCCCACACTTACCCGTACAAGTGCCACTGTTCAACTTAGAGTAAACCTGGTAGGTGCTCAAAGATCCAGCGCCACTTCATTTACATATCAGGTAGTAGCCGTTGAAACCACAGCTGTTGCAGGCACACATTTTACTACGGTAACAGGTATCGGATCAATTCCTGCAAACTCCAGCTTTGGATTTATTTCAATTGATATTTTAAATCCTGGCGCCACCAGTGGGTCAAAAGTTTTGGTTTTGCAATTGGTTGACAACGCGGATGTGAAAGCGAGTTTCAATTATTCAAAAGTCGGACTTAGCATTTCTCAGAGTTAATTCAATTCACAATTTTTTAAATCAGGCTTCCGTTTTCGGCAGCCTTTTTCCTGTTTTCAGATTTGCAACACCCTAAAATTTTTTTTGAATGATTTGATATAATTCAGCCTCTTCGTCATCCATTTTCAACAGTTTTGATTTAAAATGTTTTGATTCCGGAAGTGTGTAGGTGAGTTCATACATGTTATGAGTTAGTTCTTTTTTAAAACTTTGTATTTACCATGAGACTTAGTAATAATTTGAACAGAAGTATTGCCCGAACGGTTCTTTAATTTTCTTAAAAACATCCCCAAAAATAGGCGTGCAACACCCAGTTTGAAAAATCAACTCAATGCTGGCAAGGGTTTCAGAGGATTATTTTTTGATGTGCGGAAAACAGGAAAGTAGTGGTGTATGATACAATAGGCACTTTATAATTTGATTGCCTTTAAAGAATAA
>JANOJO010000814.1:0-7446 GCA_031418795.1 Bacteroidota bacterium
TCTTCTTTTTTAACAGGTACTGGTGTATTGGAATTTTCAATAAATAACGGAGCCAGTTGGCAGTTGATAAACAACAATATTAATCTTGCCACCGGTTATTACAAATGGCAGTCTCCGGCAATTATTAATGAGGCCATGCTGCGTATGAATATCGGAACCAATCAATTTGTTTCTGATACATTCACCATTTCACAACGAACATTAACCGGGGTTGGCTTCAATTGTCCTGATTCATTTCTTATTTACTGGCATAAACTGCAGGGTATAAATAATTACAGAGTATATAAATTGGGCGATAAATATCTTGAACCATTTATTACTACCGTGGATAGTTTTGTTGTTTTATCAAAAAATATAAATCCCCTGCTTCATTATGCAGTTGCCCCACTGATAGGAAATCTGGAAGGTGTAAAAAGTTATAGTTTCAATTATACCACGCAGGGAGTGGAATGTTATATCCGTTCATTTCTTGCTTCATTACAAAACAATACCGCAGAACTTCTTCTGTCTCTTGGCACATTATATAATATTAATAAAATTGTTTTGGAAAAATTTGATGGCTCAGGCTTCGTTTCCATTCAGCAAATAAATTCTGTCTCCAATCTGCAGGTAAGTTTTTCTGATGCAGCGCTTAAGAAAGGATTAAATATTTACCGGGTAAAAATTGAACTGGCGGGTGGCAGTGTTGTTTATTCATCTGCCGAAACTGTTTATTATTTTTCCGGGACAGATTATATTATTTATCCCAATCCTGTACAGCAAAATCAGCCGGTAAATATTCTTGCAGAAGATCCTTTTCCTATTGTTACACTTCAGGTGTTGAATATTTACGGGCAAAAAATGTTTGAAATACTTATTAGTGACTTTATCACTTTTATTCCATCAGGTAAGTTGAGTAAAGGAATTTACCTGTTCCGTTTTTTAAAAGAAGGTGAAAAAGAAAAAATAATGAAAGTGGTGGTTCGGTAAAATTTATTTTGCTTCAGCAGCAATCATTATTTCTGAAAAAATTCTTCCCGGATATTGTTCCAATGCTTTTTCAAAACAATCCATCGCTGCATTGATCGAGTCAAGATTTAAAACATACGCAAGCCTCACTTCATTTTTACCCAAACCTGCTGTACCATAAAAACCAGTGGCCGGCGCCAGCATCACTGTTTTATTATTGTAAGAAAAACTTTCCAGCAGCCATTGGCAAAATTTATCTGAATCATCAATAGGCAATTTTGCAATTGCATAAAATGCACCACCGGGCATGGGACAAAATACACCGGGCATTGCATTTAATCTTTTCACTAATAAATTTCTTCTGGCTAAGTATTCTGCTTTTGGCGCTGCAAAATATGAGTCAGGCAGATCAACGGCAGCTTCACCCATTATCTGCGCAAGGCCGGGAGGAGAAAGTCTTGCCTGCGCAAATTTCATAGCCGCATTATAAACAGATTTATTTTTTGTTACAAAGGCTCCTAATCTTGCACCGCAGGCACTGTATCTTTTTGAAATGGTATCCATCAATACCACATGCTCATCAAGCCCATCAAGATGCATGGCGCTTACATATTCACCATCGTAACAGAACTCACGATAAGCTTCATCACTGAAAAAATATAGATTGTACTTAATACAAATTTCTTTTAAAGCCTCCATTTCCCTGCGGCTGTATAAATAGCCAGTTGGATTGTTTGGACTGCAAATAATTATAGCTTTTGTTTTTGCAGTAATCACATTTTCAAAATCTGAAATGGGCGGCAATGCAAAACCTGTTTCTATTTTTGAAGTAATCGGAACTACATTTACACCGGCAGCACAGGCAAAGCCATTATAGTTTGCATAAAAAGGTTCAGGAATTATTACTTCATCCCCCGGATTGAGGCAGCAAAAAAAACCAAACATGATAGCCTCACTGCCACCAGTAGTAATAATGATTTGATCAGGAGTCACATCAATTCCCACTTTTTTATAATATTGTACTAATTTCTTTCTGTAGCTTTCATTGCCGGCGCTGTGGCTGTATTCCAAAACCTTTATTTCGGCATTTCTTACTGCATCCAATATTGCCGGCGGAGTTTCAATATCCGGCTGGCCAATATTCAAGTGAAAAACTTTAATGCCTTTTTTTCTTGCACTTTCGGCAAAAGGCACCAGTTTACGAATAGGTGAAGCAGGCATTTGTTCTCCTCTTGTTGAAATGGTAAGCATAGCCAAAGTTAATTATCAAATACAATGAAACATGTTTTACCATAAAAAAAACAAACCCCGCAAAATGATTTACGGGGTTTGATGAAAATATTTTAAAAAAATTATTTACTTCCTGTTGCTACTACCTCACCGGTAATATATAAAGTTTTTCTCTCATCAATTCCTGCAAGTTTTATATAAACATCTTTTGTAAAAGCTCCCATTGCCGCAGCGTTGTATTGCACTTTAATTTTTACTGTTTTACCCGGAACAATTGGCTCTTTAGGATATTCCGGCGTCGTGCAACCACAACTTGCTGATGCACTTTCTATCACTAATGGTTTTGAAGAGCTATTGGTGATTTCAAAATAAAATATAGCGGGTACATGCTGTGTTATTTTTCCAAAATCGTGTTTCTCTTGATTGAATTTGGCTACATCATCAACTTTCGTAGTTGTTTGTGCCATAACAGTTGCACTTATCACAAATGCAGATGCGAGTAATAAAAACTTTTTCATGATTTATTTACTTTTTTGTTTTAATAATTGAATTGATTCGTTTCCGGGTGCAGGTCCTTCCGGGACTTTCCACACCGTACCTTTTATACTGAGTTGCTTCGAAAGGTTTTGGTTGTATGTAAGTGTAATAAATTTTTCAAAGTTGCCTTCTGCGGCAGCATTATATCCTACTTTAATTTTTGTATTGCCACCCGGAGCTATTGGTTCTTTACTCCACTCAGGAGTAGTGCAGCCACAGGTTGTTTGTACATTGGAAATTACCATCGGGCCTTTCCCATTATTCATGACTTCAAAATAATGGTAAACAGGTTTTCCCTGTGGAATTTTTCCAAAATCAAATCCGGTTTCTTTTAATACAATTTCTTCCTGTACAGGAAGCGCTGGTTGCGATTGTGCTGCTGAAGCACTAATGGCAATAAGTAAGAGGGTAAAAAGTTTTTTCATTTTCTTTCGTTTTACGGTTCCGATAAATATCGGAATCAAAATTAGGGCATTGCATTCAAATATCATAACCAGGCTAATAGTATATTCAGGTTTTTTTAACACTGGCAAATTCAGAGGGTGTTTCCTATATCTTTGTTTTATGGAAAACACGAATGCTTCCATACTTGCCAGCGAAAAATTGTCTTTCGAAAATTTCCGCAACGAAGTTTTAAGCGATTATAAAATTGCCAGCATCAGCCGGGAGGCCAGCCTGTTGGGCAGAAAAGAGGTGCTTACCGGCAAAGCCAAGTTTGGAATTTTTGGTGATGGAAAAGAGCTGGCACAGGTGGCGATGGCCAAATTTTTTATGCCGGGTGATTTTCGCAGTGGTTATTACAGGGATCAAACATTTCATTTTGCCATCGGCCAATCCACCGTCAGGCAATTTTTTGCACAACTATATGCCGATCCTGATGTGAATAATGACCCCAATAGTGCAGGCCGGCAAATGGTTTCACATTTTTGTACACCACTTACTGATGCTAATGGCGATTGGCTTGACCTGGTAAACAGAAAAAATATTTCTGCTGACACCGCTCCTACTGCCAGTCAAATGCCCCGGTCGCTGGGTCTGGCTTTTGCTTCAAAGAGTTTCAGAAATATTAAACAACTAAAATCATTTACTCAACTTTCTGATAATGGTAATGAAGTTTGTTTTGTAACCATTGGTGATGCCGCTACATCAGAAGGCCATTTTTGGGAAACAATAAATGCAGCCGGTGTGCTTCAGGTGCCGCTTGCAGTTTTTATCTGGGATGATGGTTTTGGCATTTCAGTACCCAAAAAATTACAAACCATAAAAGGATCCATTTCTGAAGCATTGAGTGGTATTCAAAAAGTTGATGATTCAAACGGATTTAATATTTATAAAGTAAAAGGCTGGGATTATGCCGGCATGTGCGAAGCATTTGAAGAAGGAATAAGAATAGCAAGAGAGCAACATATTCCTGTACTTTTTCATGTAGAGGAAATAACACAGCCGCAGGGTCATTCCACATCGGGCAGTCATGAGCGGTACAAAACAGCTGAACGGTTAGAATGGGAAAGACAATGGGATGGATTAATAAAAATGCGGGAATGGATGGTGGCAAATAACCTGGCTACTGATGAAGAAATTGAAAACATTGATGTGGAAGCAAAAAAATTTGTAAGGGATGAAAAAACAAAAGCATGGGAAGATTATCACGAGCCTGTAAAAAAACAGGTAAGCAGATCGGTTGACCTGATTAAAAATCTGGCCAATTCAATTCCTGAAAAAACAAATGCCCTGGAAAAACTTGCTCAGGGTCTGTCATCAAACAGAGAACCTTTAAGAAGGGATGTAATGAAAACCCTGAACGCTGCAATTAACCTCGGCATTAATAATGATGCATCTTTCTGGATAAAAGATTACTACAACGATTTGTTGAATGAAAGCAAACTCCTTTTCAATTCTCATTTATACAATGAAGGGAATAAAAGTGCATTGCAGGTAACTGAAGTAAATGCAGAGTATGCAAATGATGCCCCGTTGATAAATGGCTTTGAAGCATTGAATAAATATTTCGATGTACTTTTTACAAATAACCCGCGGGTAATTGCCTTTGGCGAAGACTTGGGATTTATCGGTGATGTAAACCAGGGCTTCAGTGGCCTGCAAGTAAAACATGGTGAGTATAGAATATTTGATACCGGTATTCGGGAACAAACTATCATGGGGCAAGGCGTGGGACTTGCATTAAGAGGCCTGCGGCCAATTGCAGAAATTCAGTATTTGGATTATTTATTATTTGGATTGCAAACCCTCAGCGATGATGTTGCCACTACTCATTACAGAACCAAAGGGCAGCAAAGTTGCCCGTTGATTGTAAGAACAAGAGGTCACCGGCTTGAAGGCATCTGGCATAGTGGCTCACCCATGGGAATGGTGATAAATTCTTTGCGTGGAATGTATGTATGTGTACCCAGAAATATGACTCAGGCAGTGGGTATGTATAATACGCTATTGCAAAGTAATGATCCGGCCATTGTGATTGAATGTTTAAATGGATACAGGCTGAAAGAAAAATTAATTTCAAATCTATTAGAGTTTACAGTACCATTAGGTGTGCCTGAAATTATTAAAGAAGGAAATGACATCACAGTTGTTTCTTATGGTTCCACTTTACGAATAGTACAGGATGCCGCATTATCATTGGAGCGGCAGGGCATCAGTTGTGAAATATTGGATGTACAAACTCTTTTGCCATTTGATATACATCATAAAATTCTTGAGTCGCTCAAAAAAACAAACCGCATTGTTTTTGTGGATGAAGATGTACCTGGTGGTGCAGCTGCTTATATGTTTAATAAGGTGATGGAAGAACAGGGTGGTTATAAGTTTTTGGATGTAGCACCCCGTACATTAACTGCAAAAGCACACCGCCCGCCGTATGGCAGCGATGGTGATTATTTCAGTAAACCAAATGAGGAAGAAATAGAATCAGTAATTAAATTAATGATGCAGGAATAATAAATACAAAAAACATTGTATGAAGCTTACAATTTACCAGGTTGATGCATTTACAAATAAATTATTTGGAGGAAATCCTGCAGCGGTTATCCCATTGGATAATTGGCTTGAAGATGAGCTGATGCAAAAGATTGCCATGGAAAACAATGTAAGTGAAACTGTTTTTTTTGTACCTGTTGGCAACCACTCCTCTCCGCCAGATGGCGGAGGAGGCCGGGAGGGGGCCGATTATGACATCCGGTGGTTTACACCTGCTGTTGAAATAAATCTTTGTGGCCATGCTACGCTGGCTGCGGCTTATATTATTTTTAATCATCTCCACTTTAAAAATTTCAATCTTCATTTTCATTCAAAGAGTGGCAAGCTGTCAATAGAAAAAAGAGCCGATGTATTAGTCATGGATTTTCCTGCATGGAAACCGGAGCGGTTCAATGACTACCCGGCTGAATTATTAAAAGCATTGCGGATAGATGAAGTGGTGGGTGTGTATAAAAATCGTGATATACTTGTAGAACTTCAGGATGAAAAATCTGTTGCTGCCTGCAATCCTGATTTTAGTTTATTAAAATCTTTAGGTGAAAAAATAATTATCACTGCGCCGGGAAGTAATGGAATAGATTTCGTTTCCCGTTTTTTTGCACCATCCGCCGGCATTGATGAAGATCCGGTTACAGGCTCGGCACATTCACAACTCATTCCTTTCTGGGCAGAAAAATTAAATAAGAAAAAAATGCTGGCCAGGCAAATATCAAAACGTGGGGGTGATATAGAATGTAAATGGTGGGGAGACAGGGTTACGATGGCGGGTCAGTGTGTGTTTTATATGAAGGGGGAGATAACGATTGGCAATGGGCAATAGGCAAGTGTGATGAAGTAGGCTAAAGAAGTTATGCTAATCAGTCCAAAAATCTTGCTTTCAATTCCGGCGTTGGCAACCAGCATTCCTCTTTTTTCCCAAACCATTTGTAGCGGTTATTTGCAATAAGATTATAAACAGCATCACGGATAAATTTTGGAACTACCCAAAATATTTTTACCCATTTCCATCCTTTCAGTTGCGAAAACATTTTTAGCGCCCCGGTTGATTTGGAAAAAATCTTTCCATCCTGGTAAAGAATAAACGAATTGAAATTATCAACGGGAAGATGGAACTGTTGTAAAAGTTTTTGCCCGTAAGCAGATTGGAGTGAAGCAAAAAGAAATTTTTTTTCTGTATCTCTTTTTAAAATAAACTGAACACTGCCGCTGCAGAGGTTGCAGACACCATCAAAAAGAATTACTGGCTTGTCATTCACATTGTAAAATTAATTGTCCAGCTGTAAAGAACGATTAAACCTTTAAACTATTAAACCCTTAAGCTAAAATTATCCCATATTATGAAACACTTTCTGTACATCTTCATCCTGTTCCAATTTTTCAATCAGCTTGCTTACATCAGCCGCCTGTTCATCATTTACAGGAACTGTTGTTGCTGGTATCCATTCCAATTCTGCAGTGAGTGGTATGATGCCTTTATCTTCTAATGCTTTTTGCATATTGCCAAAATCGGTAAAACCGCAACGAACCACTATGATGTCTTCACCATTTTCACCGCTGCCTTCACCCAATTCTTCCAACCCAAAATCGATCAGCTCCAGTTCCATATCTTCTGCATTCAATCCTTCCGGCTTCAATTTGAACACACCCATTTTTTTAAACTGAAAAGATACACTGCCGCTATTGCCCAAAGTGCCATGTCCTTTGGTAAAGCAAGATTTTACATTCGCTACTGTTCTT
>JANOJO010000815.1:0-1970 GCA_031418795.1 Bacteroidota bacterium
AAAATGTGATTTCAATTGTTGCCAGGCTTCAGTAGTTGTTGGGTTAATTTTTGGTAGCATATTATTTTACTAAGTTTTTTTTTGATTGCTGGTAAAAAATTACAAACTTTTTATTACCTCAATAGTTTTCACCACCATCTCTTTCGTTATATCCAGGTGAACCACTAATCTTATTTTTCCGGGAGAAATTTCAAAACACAGAATGTCCTGTTCTTTTAGTTGGGAAACAAATTGTGATGCAGACATGTTTTCATTCATTTCAAAAATGATAATATTGGTTTCTGCCGGCAGCATTTCTTTTACAAAATCTTTTCCGGCCACCGCATCACTTATTTGCCTGGCATGAAGATGATCTTCTTTTAAACGTTCAATATTATTTTGCAAAGCATAAATACCTGCGGCGGCCAGAAAACCTGCCTGCCGCATTCCACCACCAAAAACTTTTCTTACCCGCCTTGCTTTTTTTATAAAATTATTTTTACCCAATAACAAACTGCCTACCGGACAACCCAGGCTTTTACTCAGACAAATAGAAATACTGTCGAAAATTTCTCCATATTGTTTTGCAGTTTCATTTTTTGCAATCATTGCATTCCAGATTCTGGCGCCATCAAGATGAAGGGCAAGATTATTTTCTACACAAACAGTTTTTATTTTTTTTATTTCTTCAAAATCATAACAACAGCCGCCGCCACGGTTGCTTGTATTCTCTAAACACACCAAACTTGTTCTTGCTTTATGATTGTCATCAGGATTGATGGAAGCCTTTACCTGTTCAGCAGTAATTCTGCCACGGTTACCATTTAATAATTTTACAGATGCTGAAGAATTAAATGCAATGCCACCTCCTTCATATTGATATACATGAGATGATTCATCACAAATTACTTCATCACCAGGTTGTGTATGACATTTTATGGCTATCTGGTTTGTCATGGTACCCGATGCACAAAAAATTGCAGCTTCCATCCCAAACATGGAGGCAGCCATAGCTTCCAGTTCATTTACAGATGGGTCTTCTCCAAAAACATCATCACCCACTGTTGCTTTCGCCATCGCCTCCAGCATTCCAATAGAAGGTTTTGCAACTGTATCTGATCTGAAATCGATAATCATACATGGTTTTGTCCGCAATATACTCCGTTCACTCCTGAATTATTTTAGTTTACATAGTCAAAGATTAATTTCAACACCTGAATTTATCTTGCAACCACTTTATATATTTCAACACATATTATATAAGTAGAAACTTGATTTCGGACTTTGCTATGTTTTATTTTCTATACAGTAACTAACAAACCAGCTATCTTCTTATTCCACCATTTATACCAGAAGCTCATTTTTCTGTAACCAATACTTTCAATCATCGTCCTAACTGAAGTCATGAGTTGCGGCCATTCATCAATTTATTTGGCCGCTCATTATAAAACAATGTACTTGGCATTAACAAGTACTTACTTTTGACCTGTAATAAATTAAACCGAGTACAAATTATCAAACCAAACAAAATGAAAAAAATTTTAAGTCTGCTGTCGTTTTCCTTGATTATTAGCGTTGTATGCCTGTCACAAAACATATTAGCTAAAGTATCTGGACATGTAATTGACGGTAGCGCCAAAACAATTGAGTCTGCAACTATTACCCTATTAAGAGCAAAAGACTCTTCCGTGGCTAAAATAACAGCCGCAGATAAAACAGGAAATTATGTATTTGAAAACGTAGAAGAGGGCAGGTATATGGTTTCTATTTCGGCTGTTGGTCATTTAAAAGGATATTCTGAAACATTTGAAATTTCTGCCACTAATGCTACAGTCAGTTTGAAAACAGTGGAATTGATACCTGTTTCAAAAAGCTTAGAAGCTGTTTCAGTTGTGGGCAAAAGACCTTTAATAGAACAAAAAATAGATAGAACGGTAGTGAATGTAGAAGCCGCTGTTACTAATGTAGGTACATCTGCGCTGGAAGTTTTA
>JANOJO010000816.1:0-5349 GCA_031418795.1 Bacteroidota bacterium
ATTTCTCAGGATATAGGAAGGGTTATTCTTAATTTAATTACGAATGCTTTTTATGCAGCCCTCCTGCCCCCCGAAGGGGGGTTCAAAGACCCTCACTACAAACATGAACCTACTATTTGGATAAAGACTCTAAAGACCCCCCCTTCGGGGGGCAGGGGGGCCGAAGTTTTAATTTCTGTAAAAGATAATGGCCCCGGCATCCCACAAAAAATATTAGATAAAATCTTTCAACCATTCTTTACCACCAAACCAACCGGACAAGGAACAGGTTTGGGTTTATCGTTGAGTTATGATATTGTAAAAGCACATGGGGGAGAGTTGAAGGTGGAAACGAAAGAGGGTGAGGGAGCTGAGTTTATTATTCAGTTGCCTGTTTAAAAAATTAAATAAAAAAATCACCATTTAAAACATTTTGAAATGACCAATCAAGTTAAATTATTTGAACAACAAAAAGTAAGAACACATTGGGATGAAAAAGAAGAGAAATGGTATTTCTCTGTTGTGGATGTGGTAGCAATTCTTTCTGATAGCACTAATCCTCAGGTTTATTGGCGGGTATTAAAAAAGCGGCTTACAGATGAGGGAAATGAAACCGTTACAAATTGTAACGGTTTGAAAATGCAGGCAGCTGATGGCAAAATGCGTATGACTGATATGGCCGATACCGAACAACTCCTCCGCCTCATTCAATCCATCCCATCTCCCAAAGCAGAACCCTTTAAACTATGGCTTGCAAGAGTAGGTTATGAAAGAATGCAGGAAATAGCTAACCCCGAACAAAGTTTAGATAGGGCAAGAGAAAACTGGCAAAAACTGGGAAGAAGCGAAAAGTGGATTCAACAGAGAATGACAGGACAGGAAACCCGGAATAAATTAACCGACTACTGGAAAGAAAGCGGAGTAGAAAAATCGGATGAGTTTGCATTCTTAACTAACATTATTCATACGGAATGGACCGGCCTTTCTGTAAAGCAACACAAAAATCATAAAGGATTAAAAACTCAAAACCTGCGTGACCATATGAGTGAAGCAGAGTTAATCTTTACTGCTCTTGCCGAACTATCCACCCGGCAAATTGCAGAAACAGATAAAGCAAAAGGATTAAAACAAAATGCAACAGCCGGAAAGAAAGGTGGTCGTATTGCAAAAGATGCAAGGCTTGCACTGGAACATAAAACAGGAAGAAAAGTAATTACAGGCGAAAATTTTTTACCGCCATCAAAACAAAAGAAGAAATTAAAATAGTAATATGAATCATTACTTTAAAATATTTCAGCCATTCTTTACTACCAAACCAACAGGACAAGGTACAGGTTTGGGTTTATCGTTGAGTTATGATATTGTAAAAGCACATGGTGGTGAAATAAAAGTGGTGACTAAAGAAGGAGAAGGATCTGAGTTTATAATCAGTTTGCCGTTTGCTTAAATGGTCAATCTAATTAATGGATTAAATTATACACATATGCGGTATTTGTTTTTTATTAGTATTTCAATTTGTTTGATGACCAAACTGGCAGCACAAACCCAGCAATGGGAAAATAATTATAAAAGTCCTGCCGAATTAAAACAGGAAACTATTAATTTCTTAAGGGGCGAACTGAAACAGGCAAATAATGATCAAATCAGGCTGCGGATCATGGACAGTTTAAGCATGTATTACCTGTATTATTCTACCCAGACAGACAGCTCACTGATTTATTCAAATGAGAGTATTAACATTGCATTTCCATTAGAAGATAAACGTTACCTGATTCTTGCCTATGCACGAAGGGCAAATTACTTCTGGCAAAAAACAAATCTGAAAGCCGCTTTGGAAAGTTCTTTCCAGGGAATTCAATTATCAAAAGAATTTAACATCCCTGAATATTTATCTACACATTATGATAACATCATAAGAACCTACGGTCAATATGCAAACGATGAACAAACATTTAAGAATACAGCGTATCAAATGGAATATTTGAAATATAGCAAAGATCCTTTTTTTGATCAAAAACTTTTGTCACTAATAAATATTGGTTATGCATACATACTAAAAAAGAAGCATGATTCAGCATATTTCTATTTAGCCAAAGCTAATGCAGCAAGTAAAAGTTCAAAAGATAAAATAAGTAGTGATATAGCCTTAGCTTTTTTTGGTAAAATTTGTAATATTTTAAAAAAGTACGAGCTGGCTGATTCTATTTTTTTGAAAACCATTGAACAATGTAAAAGGAATTATAACAACCAGATTTTAAACAGTGTATACGGGGATTTGGCGATTAATTATATAAGTTTAAAACAATTCAAAAAAGCCATTGTAGCTGCCCGGCTCGGATTGACGAATGCCCGATTGTTCAAAGATCCTTATGCCACTTTAGAATCAGTTAAAATATTAGCCGCTTGCTACGACAGTTTAGGTATGAAAGACAGCACCTTTTATTTCTTAAGTTTAACCAACCGGATAAATGATTCACTTTTTAATGCAACCAAAGTGAGCGGCATGCAGGAAGTGGCTTTTTCAGATCAAATCAGGCAAAGAGAGAAACAGGCCAATGAAGTTTTGGAACGGGAAAAAAATAGGAATAAATTAAGGATGTATGGGTTGTTTACAGCGATGGGCGTTTTTTTATTGGTTGGATTCATCATGTGGCGCAACAGCAGGCAAAGAAAAAAAGCGTACGCATTGCTGCAAAAGCAAAAAGATGAAACAGATAAGCAAAAAGCAAAAGCGGAACAAACACTGGAAGAATTAAAATCTACCCAATCTCAGCTTATCCAATCAGAAAAAATGGCATCGCTTGGTGAACTCACCGCAGGCATTGCACATGAAATTCAAAACCCGTTAAACTTTGTAAACAATTTTAGCGAAGTAAGTACCGAGTTGATTGATGAACTAAAAGTAGAAAGGCAAAAGGTGGAAGGTGAAAGGGATAAACAACTCGAAGATGATTTGCTTAATGATATTTATCAAAACTTAGAAAAAATAAATCATCATGGCAAACGTGCAGGCGATATTGTAAAAGGAATGTTGCAGCACAGCCGCATCAGCACTGGTGTAAAAGAACCGACTGATATTAATAAACTTGCAGATGAATATTTAAGATTAGCTTATCATGGCTTGCGTGCAAAAGACAAATCTTTCAATGCAATTATGAAAACAGATTTTGATGAAACAATTGGCAACATCAATATCATTTCTCAGGATATAGGAAGGGTTATTCTTAATTTAATTACGAATGCTTTCTATGCAGCCCCCCTGCCCCCCGAAGGGGGGTTCAAGAACCCTGACTATAGACATGAACCTACTATTTGGATAAAGACTCTAAAGACCCCCCCTTCGGGGGGCAGGGGGGCCGAAGTTTTAATTTCTGTAAAAGATAATGGCCCCGGCATTCCTCAAAAAATATTGGATAAAATTTTTCAACCATTCTTTACAACTAAACCAACCGGGCAAGGAACAGGATTGGGCTTATCACTGAGTTATGATATTGTAAAAGCACATGGTGGGGAATTAGGAGTGGAGACGAAAGAGGGAGAAGGCTCAGAATTTATTATTAAATTACCAGTGAATTAATAAAACCAATGATAAGACAACTGCTTTGTTTCCTCATCTGTTTATTCACAGTGTTTGTCATTAATGCTCAGCAGGCAATCCTGGACAGTTTAAAGAGTGAGTTGAACAATTCAAAAAATGACACAACTTCACTTTTACTGCTGGCAAAAATTACTGACACTTACTCTGAAATAAATTTCGACAGTGTACTCATCTATGCTCAGAAAATGCAGGAGCTGGCAAAAAAAATGGAATTGCACCTGGAAGAAGCAACGGCTTTAAATAACATTGGCTATGCTTTATTGAATAAAGGCAATATTGCCCGATCACTCCAGTATCTGTTAAACACTCTTGCCATTGAAGAAAACCCCGCCAGTGAAAAAAATGTTTTACCTCCTGTTTATCCACCTACTGATGAATTTTCTGACCGTTCCTTATCGCCCAGGATGCAACGACTGATGCAACTAAGCCGGACATTACAATATGCAGGAATTTTATATTTCAACGCTGGCAACTATGAAAAAGCCATTGAGTATTATAGATCATCCTTACCCGTTCCACAACAAGTAGGGAATTATCCCTTATTAAGTATTACCTATTCCACATTAGGCCGTATTTACCTGGCTATGAAAAAAAATGATTCTGCATTGTTTTACCTGCGTAAAGCATACGAGGAAGCTGGTAGGGTGAATTATAACCGGTATATCGGAAGCATCCTGTTAAATATTGGCAGGGCATACAAGGAAACAAAAAACTATGATTCTGCATTTCATTATTACCGGTGGGCTATAAAAGCAAGTAAGGAGCATGACTATTTCAGAGGCATTTCTGCCAGCAACCTGCTTATTGCAGAAATTTTTAAAATCAATGGGCAACTGGATTCCAACTATTATTACATCAGTAAAGCTTTAGATGCTGCACATGATTTAAATGCACCTGATTTGTATTCCCGGTCTTATAAAGCGTTGGCCGATTATTTTAAAACCGTAAACAATAACGACAGTGCGGTTAAATACCAGTCACTATATATAACGATCAATGATAGCATTTTTAATTCCCGTCAGACACAGCAGTTTCAAAATATAGATTTTGATGAGAAACAGCGGCGGCAGCAGATAGAAGCCGCTGAAAAACAATTCAAAGACAAACTGCAAAGGAATATTTTACTGGGAAGCCTTGGTACATTCTTTTTAGTTGCCCTTTTACTCTGGAGAAATATCCGGCAACGCAAAAGATCAGCTTCCATTTTGCAAAAACAAAAAGAGGAACTGGAAATTGCATTGTCAGATCTGAAAATGACACAGAAGCAATTGATCCAATCCGAAAAAATGGCTTCGCTCGGAGAACTCACCGCAGGTATTGCCCATGAAATACAAAACCCGTTGAACTTTGTCAATAATTTTTCGGAAGTAAGTACAGAGTTAGTTGATGAAATGAATGAAGAAATAAACAAAGGCAATCTTGAAGATGCAAAACATATTTCTTTGGATTTAAAACAGAATTTAGAAAAAATAAATCATCATGGCAAACGTGCAGGAGATATTGTAAAAGGAATGTTGCAGCACAGCAGAACAAGCACTGGTGTAAAAGAACCGACAGATATTAATAAACTTGCAGATGAGTATTTAAGATTAGCTTATCATGGGTTGAGAGCAAAGGATAAATCTTTTAATGCAATAATGAAAACAGATTTTGATGAAAGCATTGGAAATATAAATGTTATCTCTCAGGATATTGGCCGTGTAATACTCAACCTCATTACAAATGCATTTTATGTAGTTGCCGAAAAAAAGTCCACCTACGCTAAAGCTTCG
>JANOJO010000817.1:0-4400 GCA_031418795.1 Bacteroidota bacterium
CACATAACCATCATATCCCAATGAGTCAAAACCGGTAATCACGCTTTCGGGGTTGGCAGTAATTAATTTTAGCGTGTTAACTGTGTCTTTTCCGTTTACGCTTTTAATCAATGCTTCGGTAAATAAACCCGATCTGTCGATCATTGCAATTTTCAGGTCTTCACGGGTTTTATCTGCAATATAGCCTGTACCAAAAATCAATGCCAGGTACAGCACCGGAAAAAGAATGGTACCAATGATGAAAGTTTTTTTTCTTACCCTGGTAAGAAATTCTCTTTTTATAATTAAGATGATCTTGTTCATGATATTAAAGTTAGTAGCGTTGATTAAACTGTTATGTTTTGAAACTGCCTGGCTGTTGGAGTATCTTCTACCAGTTTAATAAATATGTCGTTTAATGAAGGCAGGTTTTCTTTAAAAGAAACAATATTACTGCCCTGGTTAATAAAATAGCCCAACACGTCATTAGGTTTATAGCCGTCGTTGATTTTTACAATAAGTTCCTGTTTATTAACAGTCATTATTTCAAATGCTTTGCTGTCGGTAGTTTCAGGCATTTTTTCAAGCTGTATGCCAAAAAGGTTTTCTTTAAAATCCTGTTTTATATTGTGTACTGTACCATCAAGTATTTTTTGTCCTTTGTTTACCAGTACAATATGATTGCAAATTTCTTCTACCTGCTCCATGCGGTGTGTGCTGAAAATAATAGTGGTACCGTTTTGCGCAAGCCTGTAAATTTCATCCTTAATTAAATTGGCATTTACCGGGTCCAGGCCACTGAAAGGTTCATCTAAAATGATGAGGTCGGGTTCGTGCAACACAGTTATAACAAACTGCAGTTTTTGTCCCATACCCTTACTCAGGTCTTCTACTTTTTTATTCCACCAGCTTTCCATTTCAAGCCGCTGAAACCATTCTTTAATTTTATGCAACGCATCGCTTTTACGCAGGCCCTTAAGCTGGGCAAGGTATAAAGCCTGTTCACCGATCTTCATCTTTTTATACAGGCCACGTTCCTCTGGCATATAACCAATGTATTTTGCATCATTTTCAGGATCAAACTTTTTACCCTTTAATAAAATATCTCCGCTATCAGGATAAAAAATCCCTGTTATCATTCTTATCAGTGTTGTTTTACCTGCACCATTGGGGCCCAGCAATCCAAATATGCTGCCCTGCTCTATATTCATGCTGATATCATCAACAGCTTTTTGCGTGGCAAAATATTTTTTAAGATGATGTACTTCTAAAATGTTCATATGTAAAAATTAAGTTTGTAAAGATAATGTGCCATGGAAACAATTGACATTATATTATTACAGGAGGCAAATAAATAATTATACAATTAAAAGATTTAACTTTAGCCTATGAAAAAATTAGCGAATTATATAACTGTTGATAAAAATATTCAGTTTGGTAAACCTGTGTTTAAAGGTACGAGAGTACCTGTACAGAGTTTGTTCTGGCATTTGGAAAAAGGAATTTCTCTTCATGCATTTTTGGAGGATTTTCCTGGCGTTGAAAGAAAACAGGCAGAAGCTGTGATTGAATGGGGCGCAAAAAGATTTGAATTACCCGAAATAATATTAGATGAAACTATTGTTGGATGAGCTGCCACTGCAATCCTCCCTTTATCAACCAATTTCCCCCGACTTTATTTTTCTAAAAATGCAATTTGCAAGTCTTGACATTAATATGCTAAATTTGAACTAATTAATTTAGTAGAACATGATTTTAGAAGAACCATTATTCGATTATATCAGCCCTAAAACCGATTATGAAATTAAAAAGGGTGACTGTTTGAACGTTCTTAAAAAAGTTGAGGGCGGCAAGTTTGATCTTATTCTAACTTCGCCTCCATATAATGTTGGCAAATCTTATGAAACAAAAACGAGTATTGAAAAATATCTTGAAACACAAGAAGAAATTATAACAGAATTAGTAAGGACACTTTCCGACAGAGGAAATATTTGCTGGCAAGTTGGCAACTATGTTGATAAGGGTGAAATTTTTCCGCTTGATATTTTTTATTATCAAATTTTCAAAAAACTTGGACTAAAACTTCGAAACCGTATTATTTGGCACTTCGGACATGGGCTTCATGCCTCAAACCGGTTTAGCGGGCGATATGAAACCATACTTTGGTTCAGCAAGACAGACAATTATATCTTCAATCTTGACAGTGTTAGAGTACCGTCAAAATATCCAGGCAAACGACATTTTAAAGGACCAAAAAAGGGGCAAGTGTCAGGCAATCCTTTGGGAAAAAATCCAAGTGACATTTGGGAAATTATTGAACAGGATTGGGATAAAGCAATGTGGAATATTCCAAATGTAAAATCAAACCACCCTGAAAAGGTTGATCACCCATGCCAGTTTCCGATTGAATTGGTTGAACGTTGCGTATTAGCTTTGACAGAGGAAAATAGTTGGGTGCTTGATCCATTTTCTGGCGTTGGTTCAACAGTTATAGGAGCAATAAAAAACAATCGTAATGCCCTAGGAATAGAAAAAGAAGATGCTTATTGCAAAATTGCAAGACAAAGAATAAATGAATTAAAAGAGGGGATACTGAAAGTAAGACCAATTAATAAACCAATTCACAAGCCAAGTGGTAATGACAAAGTTTCAAGAGTTCCAGAAGAATGGCTTACTTTAAATTTCGTAAACGGACAATAAATGAAAATAGCACAGGAGTATTCTCATTTGAATGGGAAAGAGTATTTGCTTGTTCATCATAAGAAAACATTGAAAGAAATTTATGATGTTGTAAAAAGTATCGATGCAGAAAAGCATAAAACAAAAGTCTCCAAAGAAAAAACTAAGGAGGGTAAATCCCTGTACAATCCATCTTCTTTAAATCAGGAATTTAAAAAATTACTTTATGCAAAAGGCTGGGAAGAACGAAGACGAGACTTCTTTGTTTCAACTGATCCTAATATTGTGAAATTACTGGAACCATTGGAATTCGCTGAGCAAAAAGCTTTATTAAAAGAGCTAAAGCATCCATTGTACGACTCTTATAATCAAACAGATTTTGTAAAAAATAAAATAGCTGTCGAAGTGCAATTAGGTAAATATTTTGCTGTGACCTATGATTTATTTGTAAAACACTTATCTTTTTATAGTGGCCAAATCATTGATGTTGGAATTGAAATTGTACCGACAAAAAATATGCAAAAATTTATGTCATCCGGTCCTCCCTGGTTCGAGAAAGAAATACATAATGTTTTACGTCATGGTAGGACAAATCCTCCAGTGCCGTTATTAATTTTGGGCATAGAACCATAAATTATTATTGCTCATGATAATACTTATGAAACGAAAATGCAATTCTTTGAAGCTATAGTTAAAAAAATATCAGAAATATTTGTAGGTGTTCAGGTTGTTATACATTCCGATTACTGATTTGTGCTATTATTTTAGCAACTCTTTCCCCATCCATTGCTGCACTCACAATTCCACCTGCATAACCTGCACCTTCGCCACATGGATAAAAGTTAAGCAGGTGAGGATGTGTTAAGTTCTCAGGGTTGCGTGGAATGCGAACGGGAGATGAAGTACGGCTTTCTGTAGCTACAACAACTGCATCGTTTGTATAATAACCCGGCATCTTTTTGCCAAATTCTGTAAAAGCTTTTGCCAGCGATTGATAAATAAAGCCGGGTAAAACATCTTTTAACTGAGTTGAATGCAATCCCGGCAAATAAGAATTAGCCGGTAAGGATGAAGATAGTTTTCCATTGCTGAAATCAACCATGCGCTGGGCAGGGGCTACAAATTTTCCGCCACCGGCATTAAAGCAGTTTTGTTCAACCATTTGCTGAAAGTGCATCGTGGCTAAAGGATCATTTTTAACCTGCCTGCCGGACAGGCAGGTTTTTAATTTTTCATTTTTAATTATATCATTTATTTCAACCTGTACTACCATACCACTGTTGGCAAACGGGTTATTTCTTTTGGATGGGCTCCAGCCATTTACCACCAATTCGCCTGCTGCAGTTGCTGCCGGGGCAATAATGCCTCCCGGGCACATACAAAACGAAAATACACCTCTGTCATTTACCTGTTTTACCAACGAATAAGAAGCCGGTGGCAATAGCCCCCTCCTAACCTCCCCCGAAGAGGGAGGAACGCCCACATTATCTTTTTGAAGCGGAGAAAGATGATATTGTATCTTATCAATTAATTCCTGCGGATGTTCAATTCTTACACCAAGGGCAAAGCCCTTGGCTTCAATTAAAATATTTTTTTGATGCAGTAATTCAAAAATATCCCTTGCGCTATGGCCGGTAGCTAAAATAAAAGCATCGGCATCAAAAATATTTCCATCTGCAGTGGTTACAGATGTTATTCTTTCTTTTTCAATTGTAAAATCAACAACTTTTTTCTCAAATAAA
>JANOJO010000818.1:0-6188 GCA_031418795.1 Bacteroidota bacterium
TTTTGATCGGTTTAAAATGTTTTAAAATAAAAAGCCGGGAATAAAATCCCGGCTATATTTTCTACATACTATTTTTATTTTATTATTGCTTTCTTCTGCACTTCATCCAGTTTGCCCACATACAAACTGCGGCCATGAGTACCCAATACAATTTCATTATCCCTTTGTTGTATAGCAATATCGTGAACAGGAACTGATTTGGGTAAACCTGCATTCCACATCATAAAACTGTTGCCAGCATCAAAACTTACATACAGTCCACCATCTGTACCTACATAAATTATACTGTCATTCTTTGGGTCTTCACGTATTACATTTACTGGTTCATTAGGCAGGTCTTTACCAATCTGTTTCCAGCTCATTCCATAATCTTCGCTTACATAAACATACGGAGCAAAATTATCGAAGCGGTAACCATTCAGTGTTACATACACTCTTGCTTCTTTATGTTGTGATGCAATAACTCTGCTTACCCACAAGTTCTGAGTCATTAGCCGGGAGTCGGTTGTTGTAACCTTTGTTTTTTTGGCTGTTGTAGTTTTTATATTTGGTTGATTCAACTGTGCCCAGCTATAACCTCCATCTTTCGTTACATGAATATTTCCATCATCCGTACCAGTATAAACTAATCCAAATCTTTTTGGTGATTCAGAAATAGTGGTGAGTGTTCCGTAAGGCACATTGCCTTCTTTTTTGCCATTGGTTAAATCACTTGTCATTGTAATCATTGTATCTGCTTTGTTCATGCTGCGGTGAAAATGATTGCTGCCGAAATAAACAATATCAGGATTGTGTGAACTTAGTTGTATTGGAGACTGCCAGTTGAAGCGAAAAGGAAATTCTCCCAACTCATGCCGCGGCGTTATTCTTCTTGTTCCTTCTCTTGTCATTCTGTTGCTCCGTGAATAACTGCCAAACTGTGAACCATAGTATGCAGTTACATTATCTCTTGCATCCACTTGCACCTGCATACCATCACCACCACCAATGTTTATTTCGTTGCCGGTAGTTTGTCCAAGGCCACCGCCAAATCCGGCACGTGCAGTTTGTGATGGCACATACCAAACACCATTATCCTGCAAACCACCATATACATTATAAGGTCTTGCATTGTCAGTTGTAATTGCATAAAACTGTCCCACTGCAGGAGTGTTTGCTTTAAACCAAACTTCGCCATCATCATAAGTAATATTTACACCACCATCATTTCCATTTATTAAATGAGAATCTTTTTTTGGATTGATCCATAGTGCATGATGGTCAGAATGTACATTGTTTTTATCTATACTCTTCCAGGTCTTGCCTCCATCGGTTGACAGCATTACATCTAAACCAATTGTATAAATTTTATTTTCATTGTACGGCGACACAAATATCTTGGCGAAATAATATCCGTAAGTAAAAAATATGGGGATTTCTTTCTCATTTACTTTTTTCCAGTTCAGCCCGCCATTATCACTTCTGTAAACTTCGCATCCAATCGGGTTTGCTTCAAAGCCTGTATTCACATTTAAGTAATCATGCAGCACCGTTGGTTTGTATTTATCTGCAGCCACCCATTCTTTCAGTTGCTTTGCTTTATATCTTCCCGATAGCCTGTTGCGGGTTAACAGTGTGTCTAATTTTTTTTCATTTAATTGTGCAAATTGATCTTTAGTCAAATTCTTCAGTTCATCCAGGCGGTAAGTACTGGTATCTCTTTTTGCCGTATCCGGTTTATTATTTTGATTATCGAGTGCAGCATAAACAATCTGTGGATTTTTGGGATAAACACATAAACCAATTCTTCCTAATCCATCGCCGGTTGGGAAACCCGAACCTTCTGTTGTTTGCAATTTCCATGTATTACCACCATCAATACTTTTATAAATGCCACTTGTTTTTCCGCTTTCTTCAAAATTCCAGGCAGTTCTTGTGCGGTACCATGCAGCAGCATAAAGTTCATTCGGGTTTTGCGGATTAATATCCATTTCCACCACACCGGTATTATGATCTATGAACAAAGTTTGTTTCCATGTTTTACCGCCATCTGTTGTTTTGTAAACACCTCTTTCTTTATTGGCAGAATAAAGATGACCAAGCACTGCAACCCACGCCGTGTTTTCATCAGTGGGATGCAATTGTATTTTTCCAATATGATGCGAATCCGGCAGGCCGAGCCATTCCCATTTTTTTCCGTTATCATTACTTTTATAAACACCAATGCCGGAGTATGAAGACCGGCTGCTGTTTACTTCACCTGTACCTATCCAGATTGTTTTGTTGCTCCAGTTGATAGCTATATCGCCAATGGTTAAAATATCTTCTGAATCAAAAATGGATTTAAAAGAAAGGCCATTATTTTTTGTGTACCACAATCCGCCGGAAGAATAAGCTACATAAAACTCTGTCGGGTCATCAGGATTTACTTCAAGATCAGATACACGGCCGCTCATAGTTACAGGACCGATGTTTCTGAAACTGATTTCATTCAACAAAGATTTTTTTTCCAAATCCTTCCGTTGCTGAATTTTTTTCATTCTTTCTTCTGCAGAAGTGGGAGCTACCTGGGCCAGGCAAATGTGTCCCGATAGCAATCGGGATGCAAATATGCAAATGGAGAAAAAGATTACCCGGTTCTTGTGTGTAAATTTTAACAGGCTAAACATAAAAGCAGTCGTTTTTCGTTATTAACTTTGGTTGTGTTTTTGCTCGTATCCGCCACCGGCGGATCATAGCTCGAAGCTGAGCACTCAAACTTACTAAACTATGCGTTACATTCTTCTCCTATTTTTAATCATCTCTGCAAATGGCTATGGCCAGTGCAAAACTTTTATGATTGGTGTAAAAGGAGATACGCTGAACTGTACCGATACCAAAGGTAAAAAACAAGGCCGCTGGATAAATGAGATGCCGGCTTTGCGTGGAGAAAAAGGATTTTCGGAACAGGGTGTTTATATTAATGATAAAAAAGAAGGAACCTGGCAGCAATTTTCTCTGGTGGGTGATTTGATGAACATAGAAAATTACCGTTGGGGAAATAAAAATGGAAAATCATTTTATTATACTCAACTGGGCCAACCTCTGCGTGAAGAAAGCTGGAAAGCTGTGAACCCCGATAATCCTTATGATACTGTGGATGTATATGATTTAAAAGACCCGACAAAAGTTTTGGAAAGGGTAGTGGTAAAACTCGATGGCTTCACCCTGCGACACGGCACCTGGAAATTTTATGATCCTGAATTTGGCACAATAGAAAAAACAGAACAGTATCATCTTGATAAACTCCGCACGGCTGCTGATGATCTGGCGCCGATAGACATAAGTAATAATAGTACCGCTACTGCTAAATCAGATACTGCAACTAAAAAATCAATTGCCAAACCCAAAGCAGTTCTTGATTATGAAAAAAAGAATTCGGGCAAAAAAAGTATTAAAGTAAGAGATGGAAGAACGGGTGGGTGAGTGTTTCGGAATTGGGAATTGGATATTTGGAATTTGGCATAATTAGAAAACAACTCATATCCGAATAATTATTGAAGAATTAAAAAACGGAAACAGATTTACTGTCTCCATTTTTCCCCCTTTAGGGGCAGGGGTTTCTAAAACGCTTTCTTACTCTCCTGTGCTTTTTGCATCGGATTATTTGCCTGGCTTCCACCACTTCTTGGCCCTGCTCCCTGTCTTGCTTTAAAGATTGCAAATTTTGAAGGAGGTGCAATTGTATTCCAACTGTTATTGGTTTCATTTATGTCTGCTGTTTCTCTGTATGGATCCAATTTTACAGAAGCTACTTCTTTTTCCTTGGTAAAAGTTTTTACTAATTTGCTTTCATTATATCTCCATACCTGCGCAGGTATTCTTTCTACTTCTTTAGTACCATCTTTATAAGTCCATTCAATAATTACCGGCATGGGCAGTCCGCCTTTATTACTGAAACTTATTTCATACATATTCTTATCAGCATATTTTGATTTCTCATCCTCCGTCAGGGATAAAGGTTTAATAGCAGGTCTTGTTACATCAAATTTCGTTGTATCATATTTTTCAATGCCACGATCATATCTCCAGTAAAAATCACGGAGGCTTGTATCTGCATCGGTTTTAAAAATTATTTTTTTATCCTCCCGGTTTCTTATCCGGGCTATATCATCATAAGCAGGGGCAAACGGTTTTGCGATGTTTTGTTTAATGGTTGTCTCTTTGGTTTCGGGTTCTGCTGCATCTAAGTCTGGCTTTGCATGTTTTATAGAATCAATTGATATATCACAAACATCTGTGCTGTAAAACCAACCTCTCCAAAACCAATCGAGGTCTTCGCCACTTGCATCTTCCAATGTGCGGAACAGATCAGCTGGCTCAGGATGTTTGAATGCCCAACGCTTTGCATATTCTTTAAATGCATAATCAAATAATTCACGACCCATAATTGTTTCTCTCAAAATTGTTAATCCTGCTGCAGGTTTTCCATAAGCATTACTTCCAAACTGAATGATGTTATCGCTATTGCTCATGATGGGTTCCAACTGATCTTTCGAAAGTTTCATATAATCAGTAATCAATCCTGCAGGACCACGGCCTGTTGGCATTTTATTATCCCATGTACCTTGTGCTATAGATTGTACAAATGAATTTAATCCTTCATCCATCCAGCTCCATTGACGTTCATCGCTGTTGATGATCATGGGAAAAAAATTATGCCCCACTTCGTGTATTATCACGCCTATCATTCCATTCTTGGTTCCTTCTGTATAGGTTCCGTCTTTTTCTGTTCGTCCGTTGTTAAAACAAATCATCGGGTATTCCATGCCGCTTGCCGCCTCTATACTTTGTGCCACCGGGTATGGATATGGAATGGTGAAATCAGAATATGTTTTAATTGTATGCTCCACCACCTTCGATGAATATCTTCTGTACAATGCATAAGATTCTTTTAAATAGCCGCTCATGCACATCACTCTTTTACCGGCAATCTTTGTTGCCAATGCATCCCAAATAAATTTTCTGGAAGAGCCCCATGCAAAGTCACGAACATTGTCTGCTTTAAAAATCCATGTCTTGCGGGCCGAAGGTGAAGCAATTCTTTTTTCTGCTGCTTTTGCTTCATCCAATGTTACCACCTCTACAGGTTCAGATGAACCTTGTGCTTTATTCCATCTTGCTAACTGTGCAGGTGAAAGCACCGCAGCATAATTTTGACATTCACCGGTTGACATGATTATATGATCGGCAGGCACTGTCATTGCCACTTTAAAATTTCCAAATGATACTGCAAACTCACCACGGCCCGTGAACTGCTGATTTTGCCAGCCTTTAAAATCGCTGTACACACAAAGCCTCGGATAAAATTGCGATATGGTAAAAAGATGATTGCCATCTTCAGGAAAATATTCGTAACCACCGCGGCCACTAAAAGTATTGCGGTCAGAAATTTTATAATTCCAGTCTAATTTAAAAATAAATTTTTGTCCGGCTTTTAAGGGTGCTGGCAATTCAATCCGCATCATAGTTCTGTTGATGGTATAGTTTAATTTTTTACCAAGTGCATCTGTAAGTTTTAGTATATTGAAACCATAACCGTTATCAGTTTTGTTTTCAATTATTCTGTCGAGTTGTTGCGAACTTGTGCGGTTGCTCATCGGATTACTTGTTTGATAGTTTGCATTGTTCACACTGCTGTGCTGGTTTTCATCTAACTGCAACCATAAATAACTAAGTACTTCGGGTGAGTTATTAAAATATGTTACCGTTTCACTTCCGTTGAGTTTCAGATTTTTTTCATCTAATTCGCATTTGATGTCGTAGTCAACCCGCTGTTGCCAGTACTTGGGTCCCGGTGCGCCACTTGCAGTACGGTATTCATTGGGTGTGGCGAGTACAGCGCCTAACTGTTCAAACTTATTTCCGTGATTGCTGCCGGTATTGTTATTGATGTTTTGTGCTGCAATTGTTGAAGCAATACAAAGAGTCAATAAAAAAAAAGGAATTTTTTTTTTCATGTGGTTTTTTTTAAATGAGATATTTAACTCAGGAAGGTCAAATCTAAGATATTTGAGCAAATAGTTTTTACCTTTTGCATGGGATTTATTTAAACGGGAAACTTCAACTACCAGAGTCTTGTCAGGAATGACAAGACTCCGCCGGATTGATGATATTAAAATAAATTCAATCCATATAGCTATAGGGTGAGCCACTACTTATTTACCTGC